>NZ_JCALDG010000034.1:0-41882 GCF_059812735.1 Mycobacterium sp. NGS40 | reverse complement strand
CGGTGTGTGCTCACCGCTGAAATATCCGATATCCGCGCCCTGGCCGCACACTCGAAGCCGAGATTGCACACTCCGTGAACAGTTTGCTGTGCAGTCGCTTAGCATTACGCGGAGCACCCCCGACGAGTCAGGCGTAGTCACGGATGAAAGTTCAGCCCGCCGCGTTCCTGCGTACGACCCTGCCCCTGGACATGTCCCGGCTCGCCGAGCTCGACGGCGGGCGTTACCACTCGATCTGGCTGCCCGATCACATGGTCAGCTTTTGGCCGGAGTCAATCTGGACGCCAGAGTTCACCGACCTCGCCACCGCGTCGCCGTCGCCGCATCGCCACCTCGACGGCCTCTCGGTAGCGGCCGCGGCCGCCGTGCTGACCGAGCGCGTCCCGCTGGTGAGCGCGGTGGTCGACACCGTGCGGCGCCACCCGTCGTTGCTCGCCCAGACCGCGCTGACCATCGGCCATCTCTCGAAGGGGCGCTTCATCCTCGGCCTGGGCAGTGGCGAGAGCGAGAACACGTTGCCGTACGGCTTCGACTTCTCCCGCCCCGTCGGCCGTTTCGAGGAAGCCCTGACGGTCATCCGGCTGCTCTGGGAGAGCGACGGCCCGGTCGACTTCGCGGGACGGTTCTATACGTTGCACCACGCGCGGTTGGACACCGAGCCGTATCAAGGACGGTTCCCCCAGATCTGGATCGGCGCGAGCGGCCCGCGCATGCTCGATATCGCCGGCCGTCACGCCGACGGTTGGTGGCCCGCCGGGGCGTGGACCCCCGAACATTACGCCGAGATGCTCTCGGCGGTAAGGAGATCCGCCGAGCGCGCCGGCCGCGATCCGATGGCGATCACGCCGGGCTTCATGCAGGTGTGCCTCATCGGCGAGAACGAAGACGCTCTCGCCGAGATCCTGCAGGCACCGCTGGTCAAGGCGTTCCTGCTACAGGTATCGGCCGAGACATTGCGCGGCTTCGGATTCGAACACCCGATGGGCCCGAGCTGGCGCGGCTTCCAGGACATCGATCCCGCGGTGCTCACCCGCGAACGGATCCTGACGTTTCTGGACAACACGCAACCCGAGATGCTGCTCGCCGTCGTACCGCACGGCACTGCACGCGAGGTCGCGAAGATCATCAAGACCTATGTGGACGCGGGACTGCGGGTGCCCAAGATCCTCGACTACGGCGCCATGGCCGGCCTGACGTATGCCGCCACGTCGGCCGCGAATGTCGTTGCCGCAGAGGATGAACTGATGCAGCTGTGCGGAGATCTGTCGTGAGCGCACACCTGGACGCCGCCGAGTTGCTGCGTTCCGCGCAGGCCGAGACCGGACTGCACGACTACGGCGACCCGACGTTGCCGGAACGCTTCGCCGTGGCCGCCGGTCATCTCAACAGCCTCGGCATGGACGCCGCGGGCGCCGCCGCGGCCGCGCAGGTGTGCCACTGGCTGCTGACGTCGCGGCTGGAATTCATCGAGGACCGCAACCGCTACCCGATCGGCGACGAAGCGATCGAGGCGCCGATGTTCGTGACCGGCGAACCACGTTCGGGGACAACGCTGATGCATGCGCTGATGTCCGTCGATCCGCACGCGCGGGCGCTGCGCTTCTGGGAGGTGATGTACCCGTCGCCGCCACCGGGCCTGGCCGCCGACGACGAACCGCGTCGCGCGCGGGCCGACGCCGACTGGCGCGAGATCAACGCGAAGATGCCCAAGTGGTTACACAGCCACCCATACAACGACATGCTGGGCGACGGCCTGCCCGAGGACGAACGCACCTGGGCCTTCGACTTCCGGGTCATGACCCCGACGGCGTGGTGGCGGGTGCCGATGCAGTCACTGGTCGGCGGCCTGGCCACCGATGCGAGCGCGCAGTACCGGCTGCACAAGGCGATGCTGCAACAGCTGCAATACAACCGTCCGCGAAAGTACTGGGTGCTTAAGGGCTTTCACGGGTTCCGGCTCAAGGAGATGTTCGAGGCGTACCCCGACGCGACCCTGGTCTGGCTGCACCGCGACCCGGTGCAGGTCGCGGCGTCGCGCACCATGATGATGGCCGACATCGCCGAAGGGATGGTCGGTCCGGTCGACCTGCACGCCCTGGCCAAGATGCATCTGGAGTTGACCCGCGCCGGCGTCGCCAACACGATGACCAATCCGATGGTGGACGATCCGCGCATCCTGCACGTCCGCTACACCGACTTCATCGCCGATCAGGTGGCGACGGTGCGGCGTTACTACGCGTTCGCCGGGCGCCGGGTCACACCGGAAGCCGAGTCGGCGATGCGCGACTACCTGGCCAACAATCGCGGCGACCGCTACGGCAAGTTCCACTACTCCACGACGCTGTTGATCGACATCGGCGAAGACCTCGATGCGCTGCATGCGGAATTCCGGCCATTCCGTGAGCGATTCGGCGTCGAGATCGAGAATCGTGGCTGACGCGATGCCGGCCCACCCACGCCTGTCCGTACACAATGTGACGTTCTACGGTGCTGACCTGGCCGAGCTGGCGACCCATTGGGCCGAGTTGGGGGTATCCCGGCTGAGCGTCCTGGATAGCCAACTACTCGACCCGGAATTCCCAAAGCTGCTGCAGCGCAACAATTATACCGTCGAGGCGGTCTATCATCTGTTCGCCGGCGGCCGCTTGACGTCCGATCCGCGGACCGCACAGGACGCGCTGGCGCCGGTGATCGACGCCGCAGCCGGCGTCGGCGCGCGAATGATCTACCTGCTGACCGGGGGCCGGGACACCCTCACGTGGAACCGGGCCGCCGACCGGTTCCGCATGATGATCACCCCCTGCGTCGCGCACGCACAGCAGGCCGGTGTGGCGTTGGCCGTCGAGAACGCCTCCAGCCTGTATGCCGACTTGCATCTGGCCCATACCCTGCGCGACACCGTTACGCTGGCCGAGATGAGTGGGCTGGGAGTCTGCATCGACGTGTTTCACTGCTGGGCGGAGGGCGATTTCGACGCCATGGTGCAGCGCGCCCTGCCGCGAACCGAGCTCATCCAGCTCAGCGACTACGTGCTCGGCGATCGTGCGCTGCCGGGCCGGGCGGTCCCCGGCGACGGCGCTATTCCGATCGAAGGTTTCGTCGCCAACGCGCTGGCGAACGGGTACTCACACGGGTTCGACCTGGAACTGATCGGACCGCGAATCGAGCAGGAGGGCCGCCTCGAATCCGCCCGCCGCGCCTGCGCTGTCGTCGGGGCGATGTTAAACAGAGTGACTGCGTGACAATGGCTTTCGGCGACGGTGTGGACGATGCGGCGCTGCGCTCGGCGTGGTTCGAGTTCTGCACGCAGCTGGCGCGGGCAGGCGACCAGGTCTTCAAAGACGCCAACGCCACGTCGGGGGCGCAGCGGGTCGATGCGTTCCGCTTCCTGACGCAGAACCTGGGCCAGGCCTTCGATCTGTCGCTCGAGACCCGCGACACCGGCTACCCGGTGCTGCACACGTTCTGTGGTCCAACCCGCAAGCTCGGGGGCGACTGTGCCGATTTCATCTACCAGCAGGTGTGGATCGACGGGCACTCGACCTACCGCTTACACGGAAACCGGGGAACCGCACCATTTTTCAACGTCACCGTGCAGGGCGAGCGAGTCGCCGGGCCAGGCGTGCTGCACGAGCCGTTCGGTGACGCGCCCGAGACCAACCTGTTCGGTCGTCAACTCAATGTCGGCCACAACGGTGAATTCGAGATCTACATCGGTGGGCCCGAGCGCGGCCCCAACTGGCTACCCACCACTGGGCAATCGCGAAAGCTGTTCATCCGCCAGGGATTCGACGCCTGGGATGAGCTGCCCGCGCGGCTGCGGATCGAACGGGTCGACATGGCCGACCCCAAACCGCTGCCCAGCCCACAGGCCATGATCGAGGCGATGGAATGGGCCGGTGATTTCGTCACCGGCCTGATGTCGGACTGGCCCGAGTTCCCGTTCACCTACGGCGGCGTCGACGCCGAGCATCCCAATGCGTTTCCCACCCTCTCCAAAGCCGGCACACCTGAAGCGGACAGCAGGCGTGGCCGCGCCGCCGCCAACATGTACTGGGAGCTCGCGCCCGACGAGGCGCTGATCATCGAATTCGACGCCCACGACGGACTGTGGATGTTCACCAACATGGGTGTCTTCTTCAACAGCATGGACTACCTCTACCGCCCGGTGAGTTACACCCCGAGCCGCACCACAACCGACGGCGACGGGCGCATCCGCCTGGTCATGGCGCATCGTGATCCAAATGTCCACAACTGGCTGGACACCCAGGGCTTCGAGCGCGGGAACCTGACCTATCGCCACATGCTCGAGGGCGAACCCGCCGCGCTGGAGACCAAAGTCGTCAAACACCACGACATCGCGCGGGTGCTCCCGCCGGACACCGCGACCGTGGGCGCCGCGCAGCGCAGCGCCGCAATGTGGGAGCGATTCCACGGCATTCGGCGCCGTTACTTCCTCTAGTGTCGAAGATCGTGACCGAGATCTCCGAAGACGAACTGGCCGGGCTGTCCGAATTCTCGTTGCTGTCCGAGAACGCCGAGCAAGCCGGCGTCACCGGTCCGCTGCCGGACGTGGCACGGATCGAGGCCGAAACGCCGCAGGGCTCCATCAGCGCGCTGCGCTGGGGCGGAACTCCGCCACGGATCGTCTTTCTGCACGGTGGCGGACAGAACGCCCACACCTGGGACACCGTCATCGTCGGGCTCGGGGTGCCGGCGCTGGCGGTCGACCTGCCCGGCCACGGCCATTCCGGCTGGCGCGAAGACGGCGACTACTCGCCGCAGCACAACGCCGATGCCGTGGCGCCGGTACTGCGCGACTTCGCACCCGATGCCGAACTGGTCGTGGGCATGTCGCTGGGCGGGCTGACCGGGATCCGGGTCGGCGCGATCGCACCGGAACTGGTGCGCGAACTCGTTCTCGTCGACGTCACTCCGTCGGCATTGCACCGCTACGCCGAGCTGACCACCGAGCAGCAGGGCACCGTCGCGCTGGTACAGGGCGAGCGCGAGTTCCCCAGCTTCCAGGCCATGCTCGACCTGACGATCGCCGCGGCACCACACCGCGAGGTCAAGGCACTGCGCCGCGGTGTGTTCCACAATTGCCGACGCCTCGACAACGGGAACTGGGCATGGCGCTACGACACCATCCGCAAAGTCCCCGACTTCGGTGATCTATGGAACGACGTCGACGCGCTGACCGCGCCCGTCACCCTGGTGCGCGGCGGCTCGTCGCCCTTCGTCACCGACGAGGACGCGGCCGAACTCGCCAACCGCGCAACGCATTTCCGTCAAGCTCACGTTGTCGAAAACTCCGGACATTCCGTGCAAAGCGATCAGCCCCGCGCACTGATCCAACTGTTGACCGGGGTCCTCGACGCACGCTGAGAGGCCGCGGCTCCTACGGTGGTCGTATGACCCGTCCCGTTCGCATCGGTGTACAACTGCAGCCTCAGCACGCGCCCGAATACCGCCACATCCGCGACGCCGTGCGGCGCTGCGAGGACATGGGTGTCGACGTCGCATTCACCTGGGATCACTTCTTTCCGCTCTACGGTGATCCCGACGGTGCGCATTTCGAATGCTGGACGGTGCTGGCGGCCTGGGCCGAGCAGACGTCGCGCATCGAATTCGGCGCGCTGGTGACGTGCAACTCGTATCGCAATCCGGAGCTGCTGGCCGACATGGCCCGCACCGTCGACCACATTTCCGAGGGCCGGTTGATCCTGGGTATCGGATCCGGTTGGAAGGAAAAGGACTACGACGAGTACGGCTACGAATTCGGTACCGCGGGCGGCCGCCTCGACGACCTGGCTGCGGCCTTCCCGCGGATCACGTCGCGGCTGGCCAAACTCAATCCCGCGCCCACCCGCGACATCCCGATCCTGATCGGTGGCAAGGGTCCGCGAAAGACCCTGCGACTGGTTGCCGAGTACGGCGACATCTGGCACGGCTTCACCACGGTCGACACCTACCCGGCCGCCGCGGCCGTGCTGGAAGAGCATTGCGCCGCGGTCGGGCGCGACCCAGCCACGATCGAGCGGTCGGCCGGTGTGGAGGACAACAGCGGCGTGCGCCGCGGCGAGGGGGTCGACGGGTTGATCGCCAACGCCGAGGGGCTTACCGCGCTGGGGGTGACGCTGCTGACGGTTGGCGTCAACGGTCCCGACTACGACCTCGGCGCGGCCGAGGCTCTGTGCCGGTGGCGCGACGCGCGTTAATTGGGGTTCGCCTCCAATTAACCCGCCAAACACCTTAACGAATACGCCAATACATGAGAAACTTTCCACCGCTGATCGCTGGTGCGGAACTGCAACAGACTTGAAAGAGACTCATGCCGAAGAAATATGGGGTCAAAGAAAAGGACCAGGTTGTCAACCACATCCTGAACCTGGTGCTGACGGGCAAGCTGCGCAGCGGCGACCGCGTTGACCGCAACGAGATCGCGCTCGGCTTGGGAGTCAGTCGCGTGCCGATTCAAGAGGCCCTGATCCAGCTCGAGCACGATGGCGTCGTTTCGACCCGCTATCACCGGGGCGCGTTCATCGAGCAATTCGACGAAGCGACGGTCCTCGAGCATCACGAGCTTGACGGCATGCTCAACGGCATCGCCTCGGCTCGCGCGGCGAGCAACCCGACGCCGCGGATCCTGGGTGAGCTCGATGCGCTGATGCGCGCGATGCGCATCGCGAAAGATTCCCGGGTCTTTTCCGAACTCACTGCGGAGTACCGGCGCGCCGTCAACGACGAATACGCCGGGCCGCGGCTGCACGCCACTATCCGTGCCTCGCAAGACCTCATCCCCCATGCGTTCTGGTTGAGCTACCAGAACAATCGCGACGACGTGCTGCCCTACTACGAGGACGAAACGGCCGCGATCCGCCGCCGTGACCCGGACGCCGCGCGAGCGGCATGCGTCGGTCGCGCCTACCTGATGGCGCAGACCATGCTTGCCGAACTGTTCCGGCGCAGGGTTTTCGCGGCACCCGACGACGTTCGCCAGGTTGTTTCCGCGCCGCTTCCCGTTCTGGCGGAGACGGAAGCGGTCTGCGCCGAGCCGTCGATGGCGCTCTAAATCGACTCTCGCCGCGACGAGTTGCCGCCCGGTCGATACGGTGGCGGTGATGAACTCGTGCGAAGGCCCGCGCGCGAAGCGCGGAGCCAAGCTGTTCGGACTAACCACGACAATTTTGATCGTGGTCGGCCTGGTGCTGGCCGGACCCGCGTTCGCCGACCGAAACCAGTGCGCGCCGGGCGGACCCGAGAGCGCGTCCGCCTTACCGAAAGACCTGACCACCGTCGGCGGCGTCGGACGCGACGACGACCACACGACCGCTTCCGTGGAGCCGCTCAGCGAGATCAACGTCAACTCGCTGGGCCTGAATTCACCCGGCGTTCTCAACGTCGGCACTTTGTCGGATGCCCCGCCCTCGGTCTGTGTTGACGCCAACGGCACGTTCAGCGGGTTCGACAATCAGCTGTTGGCCGCGATGGCGAAAAAGCTGGGCCTGCAAGTCCGTTTCGCCAGCACCGATTTCTCCGCACTGCTGGCCGAAGTAGCGTCGCGGCGCTTCGATGTCGGCTCGTCATCGGTGAAAGCCACCGCTGCCCGGCGGCGCACCGTCGGGTTTACCAACGGCTACGACTTCGGCTACTACGCGCTGATCGTGCCACCCGGATCGCCGATCAAAGCCTTCAGTGATCTCGCCGCGGGGCAACGAATCGGCGTCGTTCAGGGCACCGTCGAGGAGTCCTACGTCGTCGACACCCTGCACCTGCAACCGGTGAAGTACCCCGGCTTCGCCACCGTGTACGCCAGCCTCAAGACCCGCCAAATCGATGCCTGGGTAGCCCCGGCAGCGCTGGCCGCCAACGTGATGCACCCCGGCGATCCGGCTATGGTCGTGGCCAACGAATTCAGCCCCGGCGACTTCGTCGCGTACCCGGTTGCCAACGACAACCCGGCGCTGATCTCCGCACTCAACTCCGCGCTGGATGCCGTCATCGCCGACGGCACTTGGTCGAAGCTCTACTCGGAATGGGTTCCGCGCCCTTTGCCACCAGGCTGGAAACCCGGATCCCGCGCCGCCCCGACTCCCCATCTGCCGGACTTCGCCGCGATAGCGGCAAGCAACCACCACAAGTCGATGCACCCGCCGGCCCCGAAATCCGTACTGGCGCAACTGCGCGACCAGTTCTTGGACTGGGATCTGTACAAACAAGCCGTTCCCGCTTTGCTTATGACGGGCCTGCCCAACACGTTGATCCTGACTAACAGCGCGCTGGCGATCGGGCTGGTGCTCGGCATGGTGCTGGCCATGGCGGGCATGTCGAACTCATGGTGGCTGCGCTGGCCGGCGCGGATCTACACCGACATCTTCCGTGGTCTTCCCGAAGTCGTAATCATCTTGATCATTGGGATGGGGATCGGACCGCTCGTGGGTGGGCTGACGAACAACAACCCGTATCCGTTGGGTATTGCCGCGCTGGGATTGATGGCGGCCGCCTACATCGGCGAAATTCTGCGCTCGGGAATCCAGAGCGTCGACTCCGGCCAGCTGGAGGCCGCGCGCGCACTCGGATTCAGCTATCCGGCCGCGATGCGGCTGGTCGTGGTGCCGCAAGGCGTCCGGCGGGTGTTGCCCGCGCTGGTCAATCAGGCCATCGCGTTGCTGAAGGGCTCGGCGCTGGTGTACTTCCTGGGCCTGGTAGCCCAGGAGCGCGAACTGTTTCAAGTGGGCCGCGACCTCAATGCGCAGACCGGCAACTTGTCGCCGTTGGTGGCCGCGGGCCTCTTCTATCTGTTATTGACCGTTCCGTTAACACATTTGGTGAACTACATCGACGCGCGGCTGCGCCGCGGCGGCTCCAGCGACGAGTCAGAAGAGTCCGCCGCCATGGTCAGCTCCACCCTCGGCCCGGGAATGACATGACCGACGCTGCCGCAAGCCACGCCTCAGTCTCGTTGGAAGCCAGGGACATTCACAAGACTCTCGGCGGGAACAAGGTTCTGCGCGGCGTCACCTTCGAAGCCCCCGCGGGCACCACGGTGGCCGTCGTGGGACCGTCGGGTTCGGGTAAGTCGACGCTGCTGCGCGCGCTGAATCGACTCTACGAACCCGACAAGGGCGACATCCTGCTCGACGGACACTCGGTGCTGCACGACGATCCCGACGAACTGCGTCAGCGCATCGGCATGGTGTTCCAGCATTACAACCTGTTCCCGCATCTGAGCATTCTCAAGAACGTGGCGCTTGGCCCGCGCAAGTTACGCGGGCTGTCCGCGGACGAGGCCAAGGAACTCGCGCTGACTCAGCTGGAGCGAGTTGGCCTGAAGCACAAGGCCGGTGCCCGCCCCGGCATGCTGTCCGGGGGACAACAGCAACGGGTTGCGATCGCCCGGGCGCTGGCCATGGGGCCGCAGGTGATGTTCTTCGACGAGGCGACGTCCGCGCTGGATCCGGAGATGGTCAAGGGAGCCTTGCAGCTCATCGCCGACCTCGGCGCCGGCGGTATGACGATGATTGTGGTCACGCACGAAATGGGTTTCGCCCGGTCGGCGTCGGACATCGTCGTGTTCATGGATCACGGCAAGGTGGTGGAATCCGGGCCACCAGAGCAGATATTCGAAGCGGCTAAGACCGAAAGACTGCAGCGATTCCTGTCCCAAGTGCTTTGACGGGCTACAAATAGTCGCCGTAGCTACCTTGTACGCCACCCATATCGGGTTAGACTGCCGACTTATGGCGGACAGCGACTCCACCGCGGCCGAGGTGACCGAGCTTGCGGAAGGCTTGCACCGCGCGCTGTCCAAACTGTTTTCGATACTGCGCCGCGGCGACCCCAGCGGTGTGGTGGCGGGCGATTTGACCTTGGCGCAGCTGTCGATCCTGGTGACCTTGCTCGATCAAGGCCCGATCCGGATGACAGATCTGGCCGCACACGAACGGGTACGGACGCCCACCACGACGGTGGCGATCCGCCGGCTGGAGAAGATCGGATTGGTGAAGCGCTCGCGCGACCCGTCCGACCTGCGGGCCGTGCTGGTCGACATCACGCCGCGCGGCCGGGCCGTTCACGCCGAGTCGCTCGCTAATCGGCACGCGGCCCTGGCCGCGCTGCTCAGCCAGCTCAATGAATCCGATCTGAACATGCTGACCAAGGCACTGGCACCGCTGGAGCGCCTGGCCTCGGGCGAGCCGACGTCGGGTCCCGCCGGCGGAGAGCCTCCGGCACGCAAGCGGGCCTGAAAGTACCTGGTTTACAACGGTATTGGCGCTGTCCGTAGACTGAGCTGCATGCCAACTGCACTAATTACTGGCGCCGGCGGGGGTATCGGTTCCGCCATCGCCACCGCGCTGGCCCCGACGCATACACTGCTGCTGGCCGGCCGGCCCTCCACCCGGCTCGACGCCGTCGCGGAGCGGCTGGGCGCCACGACCTTCCCACTGGACTTGACCGACATCGATGAGATCGCGGCCGCGTGCGAAATCGTGGACTCGCTCGACGTGCTGGTGCACAACGCTGGGGTGTCCGTCCCGGGCCGGGTCGCCGAGTCGCATGTCGACGAATGGCGTGCCACGTTCAGCGTGAATGTCTTTGGGGCGGTGGCTCTTACGCTGGAGCTGTTGCCTGCCCTGCGCAGCGCTCGTGGTCAGGTGGTGTTCATCAACTCCGGAGCGGGACGCGCGGTGTCACCGGGTATGGCGTCCTATTCGGCTAGCAAGTTCGCGTTGCGTGCGTTCGCCGACTCGCTGCGCCTCGACGAACCGGACCTGCGGGTCACCACGATATTTCCCGGCCGTACCGACACCGAGATGCAGCGCGAACTGGTCGCGTTCGAGGGCGGTCAGTACGACGCCGACAGATTCTTGCAGCCCGAAACCGTAGCCGCCGCCGTCGCCCAAGCGGTGGCCACGCCACGCGACGGCCACGTCCATGAGGTGGTGCTGCGGCCGGGCCGACGGTAGTCGGCTTCAGACGACCAGGTTGACCAGCCGGCCGGCGACCACGATCACCTTGCGGGGGGTGGCCCCGGCCAAGAATGCCTGGACCTTTTCATCGCCCAGTGCGGCGGCTTTCAGGGTGGCGTCATCGGCGTTTGCGGCCACCACCACCCGTCCGCGCACCTTGCCGTTGACCTGCACCGGGTACTCGACGGTGTCGTCCACCAGGTAAGCCGGATCGGCTTCCGGGAAGGGGCCGTGCGCCAGCGACGTGGTGTGCCCCAGCCGCGACCACAACTCCTCGGCCAGGTGCGGCGCCAGAGGTGCCAGCATCAACACCAGCGGTTCGACCGCAGCGCGGGGCACCGCGTCGCGGTGCTCTTTGGTGAGGTGGTTGGTGTACTCGATCAGCTTGGCCGCGGCGGTGTTATTCCGCAGGGCCGCATAGTCTTCCGCGACACCCTCGATGGTGCGATGCAGCGCGCGCAGGGTCTCGGTGTTCAGCTGCTGTCGTTCGTCGGCCACCCGGGATGCGCCGGTGTTCTCGTCGACCACCAACCGCCAGACCCGCTGCAAGAAGCGGTGCGCGCCGATCACATCCTTGGTCGCCCACGGACGGGACGCCTCCAGCGGGCCCATCGACATCTCATAGACCCGCAGGGTGTCCGCACCGTACTCGTCACAGATGGTGTCCGGTGAGATCGAATTCTTCAGGCTCTTACCGATTTTGCCGAATTCCTGAAAAACCTCGATCTCGCCGTCGGCCCCGGGGTAGAAGAACTTGTTGTCCCGCTCGATCACCTCGTCGGCCGCGACATACGAGCCGCGCGAATCCGCGTAGGCAAACGCTTGGATGTAACCCTGATTGACCAGCCGGCGGTATGGCTCTCGCGAACTGACGTGCCCCAGGTCGTAAAGAACTTTATGCCAGAACCTGGCATAAAGCAGGTGCAGCACCGCGTGCTCTGCTCCCCCGACATACAAGTCGACACCGCCGGGGTCCTGCGCGCCGTGCTCGGCCGGCCGCGGACCCATCCAATACGCCTCATTCTCCTTGGCGCAGAACCGTTCCGAGTTATGCGGATCGGTGTAGCGCAACTCGTACCATGAACTTCCGGCCCACTGCGGCATCACATTGGTGTCACGACTGTAAGGCTTGAGGCCGTCGCCCAAGTCCAGCTCGACATGCACCCAGTCGGTGGCGTTTCCCAGCGGCGGTGACGGCTCGCTGTCGGCGTCGTCGGGATCGAACAGCACCGGAGAATAGTCCGGGATGTCGGGCAGCTCCACCGGCAGCGCGGCCTCGTTCAGCGCATGCGGGCGTCCCTCGTCGTCGTACACGACGGGGAACGGTTCGCCCCAATACCGCTGTCGCGCGAAAAGCCAGTCCCGCAACTTGAATTCGATTCGCGCCCGGCCGCGACCCTCGGACTCCAGCCGGGCGGTGATGGCTTCCTTGGCCGCCGCGACATCCATTCCGTCGAGGTAGCCGGAATTCACCAGCTTGCCGTCGCCCGCATACGCCGATTCTGAAATATCGCCACCGGCAATGACTTCCACGATCGGCAGACGGAATGCGCTGGCAAAATCCCAGTCCCGTTGATCGTGGCCCGGCACCGCCATGATGGCCCCGGTGCCGTAGCCCACCAATACGTAGTCGGCAATGAACACCGGCACCGGCTTGCCGTTGGCCGGATTGGTCGCATAGCTGCCCAGGAAGACGCCGGTCTTCTCCTTGCTCTCCTGGCGCTCGAGGTCCGACTTCGCGCCGATCGCGCGCCGGTAAGCCGCGACGGCTGCCGCCGGCGTGGCGGCTCCGTATGTCCAGCTGGGGTCCACGCCGTCCGGCCAGGCGGCGGCGACGAGTTCGTCCACCAGGTCGTGCTCGGGGGCCAGCACCAGATAGGTTGCGCCGAACAAGGTGTCAGGCCGCGTGGTGAACACATCGATGTCGACGTCGGAGCCCTTGCGCTCGCCACTGAGTATGGTCGCCGAGAACAATGCCTCCGCGCCGGTGGAACGGCCGATCCAGTTGCGCTGCATGGACTTGACCTGATCGGGCCAGTCCAGCACTTCCAGGTCGTCGAGCAGGCGGTCGGAGTACGCGGTGATCCGCATCATCCACTGCCGCAACCGTTTCCGGAACACCGGGAAGTTGCCGCGGTCGCTGCGGCCGTCGGAGGTGACCTCTTCGTTGGCCAGCACCGTGCCCAGGCCGGGACACCAGTTCACCATCGAGTCGGCCCGGTACACCAGCCGGTAGCCGTCGATCACGTCGGCACGCTCCCCCGCCGACAATGTCGTCCAGTCCCGGCCGTCGTCGAGACGACGGGCACCGGAATCGAATTCGGCAATCAGCTCGGCGATCGGACGGGCCTTTGCGGCCGCGGTGTCGAACCACGCGTTGTAGATCTGCAAGAAGATCCATTGCGTCCATTTGTAGAACTCGACGTCGGTGGTCGAAAAGGATCGCCGACTGTCGTGCCCGAGGCCCAGCCGGCCCAGCTGCCGGCGGAAGTTGACGATGTTGGCCTCGGTTCTGGTGCGCGGATGGGTGCCGGTTTGCACCGCGTATTGCTCAGCGGGCAGACCAAACGCATCAAACCCCAAGGCGTGCAGGACATTACGGCCGATCATCCGGAAATAGCGAGCGTATACGTCGGTGGCGATGTAGCCCAACGGGTGTCCGACGTGCAGCCCGTCCCCGGACGGATAGGGAAACATGTCCTGCACGAACAATTTGTCGTCGGGCACCGGGGTGCCGTCGGTCGGCGCCAACGACCCCACCGGGTTGGGCACATTGAATGTCCCGAGCCGCGTCCAGTTGTCCTGCCAGGTGCCCTCAATACTGCCGGCCAGCTCCGCCGTGTAACGGAATGGCGGCGCGTCGGACTCCGTCTGGGCACCCGCGGGGATGCTCGGCGACGAGGTAGTGGGCGGTTGGGTCACGTGAACAGCGTATAAGGACCGACTTGCCGGGCCCGCCGGCCACAGGTTGATAAAGGTTGCGTTGCGCACAGATCAGAGGTTCATCCCAGCTCTATTTCGGCCCTGTCCAGCGCCTTTGACCTCTGGTTACAGTCGGCCTCTATACGACGGATGCCGGTAGACCGGCCATTCGGAAGGACCGACAGAGATGACGCAGATCGCCGCCCCCTGGCGCGTAGTCGCAGGCGGTTTCGCCGCCGGTGTGATCGGGTTCGCCCTGTTCTCAGGTGCGACGGCTTCGGCCGATCCTCTGGTGCCTGTTCCCCCGGGTCCCATCGTGCCGGTGCCGGCGAACCAGTACTACCCGCCGGTGCCTGCTCCGGGCACGGCCAACAGCAACCGGTTCGTCCCGACCCCGCCGGCGGCGAACCCGTTCGCGCCGCCGAGCCTGGCCTCCGCGCCCATGGCACCCAACAGCATCGCGGCTCCGGCCGCGACGCCTAACGCCGCCGCGGTCGCGCCGGCGCAGCCGGCCATCACGCCGGCGTCGTCCGGAACGCTGCGCGACTACTTCCAATCCAAGGGCGTCAAGCTCGAGCCGCAGAGGCCGCAGGGCTTCAAGGCGCTCGACATCACGCTGCCGGTGCCCCCGCGCTGGACCCAGGTGCCCGACCCCAATGTGCCCGACGCGTTCGCGGTGATAGCCGACCGGCAGGGCAGCAGCGTGTACACGTCAAACGCGCAGGTAGTGGTCTACAAGCTGGTCGGAAACTTCGATCCCCGAGAAGCCATCTCGCACGGCTATGTCGATAGCCAGAAGCTGCTGGCCTGGCAGTCTACGAACGCTTCGATGGCCGACTTCGACGGGTTCCCGTCGTCGGTGATCGAAGGCACCTACCGCGAGGGTGATATGACGCTGAACACCTCGCGTCGTCACGTGCTCGCCACCTCGGGCCACGACACGTACCTGGTGTCGCTGTCGGTGACCACCGACCGGGCCGTCGCGGTCGGTGACGCGCCCGCCACCGACGCGATCATCAACGGATTCCGGGTGGCCGCGCCCGGGTCTGTCGCACCTGCCCCCGCCGCCCCGACTGCCGCGCCCGTGGCGCTTCCGGCGCAGGCGGCCGCCGCCGCTCCCGCACAAGCACCCGTCGCCGCTCCCGCACAGGCCCCCGCCGCCGTTCCCGCACAAGCACCGGTCCAGGCTCCCGCCGTCGCACCCGCCCCAGCTCCCGTTGGTGCGCCGGCCCGGCTTCCCACGCAGATGGCCGCGCCCAACCTGCTGCCCTCCCCGCAGCCCGCGCCCAATCTGTTGTCCCTCGTACCCGGGCTTCCGCCGCTGCCGAACTTCAGCAACCTCGGCTCGCGCTAATTCGGCGCCGACACAAGGGGTGTGGAGCCCGGCGCGCGGATCGGTGACCGGCCTCGTATTGTGAGGCAATGCTGATCGCTGGGGTGGTGTGCATGTGTGCGGCGGTAGCTTCCGCCGGGTTCGGAGCTTGGTCGCTGTCTCACAACCACGCCGTCGACGGCACGCAACTGGCATTGCGCGCCATGGCGCCGACTCAGTTGGCGGCCGCGGTGATGCTGATGGCTGGCGGTGTGGTGGCACTGGCCGCCTCGGCGCACACCGCGTTCGTGGTGCTGATCGTCTGCGTGGCCGGCGCCCTCGGCACACTGGCCGCGGGCTCGTGGCAGAGCGCGCGCTTCGCACTGCGCCAGGAGGCGGCCGCACCCAGTTGCGCCGGCGAGTGCACCTTTTGCACGCAGTCCTGCCACTGACGAAATCCCCCGACGATAGTCCGGCATGCTGAGGCGCTTGTCGTCGATCTTCGATCTGTTTCTGCTGGCTCTGGCCGCGACCGTCACGATCGCCTCGCTCTTCCCCGCCCACGGTGATGCCGCCAAGGTGGCGTCGCTTGCCGCCGAGTCAGCGATCGCGCTGCTGTTCTTCCTGTACGGCGCCCGACTGTCCCCCCAGCAGGCCTGGCACGGCGTGCGGCAATGGCGTTTACACCTGCTGGTGCTGGCCACGACGTTCGTGCTGTTCCCGCTGCTTGGGCTGGCTGCCCGGGCGTTGGTGCCCTCGGTCCTGACGATGGACCTCTACAACGGCCTGCTGTTCCTGTGCCTGGTCCCGTCGACCGTGCAGTCGTCGATCGCGTTCACTTCGATTGCGCGGGGCCATGTTTCGGCCGCGATTGTCAGCGCGTCGCTGTCGAACATCCTCGGCATCGTACTGACCCCGCTGCTGGTGGTGTTGCTGATGAACACCAGCGGCGCGGTCCACGTGGACGCCGGTTCGATGCGCGACATCTTCGTGCAGCTGTTGCTGCCGTTTGGCGCCGGCCAGCTGGCACGGCCCTGGATCGCGGGATTGATTCGCCGCTATGCCGCGGTGCTCAAGGTCGTCGACCGGGGATCCATCCTGCTGGTCGTGTACACGGCTTTCTCGATGGGCGTGGTCGAGGGCATCTGGTTCAGTGTCGACGTGTGGCGCTTGATCCTGGTTGCCTTGGTCGCGACGGGATTGCTCGCCATCGTGCTGATCGCTACGACACTGACCGGCCGAATCGCGCGACTGGACCGCGCTGATGCGATCGTGCTGCTGTTCTGTGGCTCGAAGAAGAGCCTGGCGTCCGGGCTGCCGATGGCGCTGGTGTTTTTCCCCGGCAACGTCGTGGGCCTGACGATGTTGCCGCTGATGATCTTCCACCAGATCCAGCTGGTGGTGTGTGCGGTGATCGCCGCCAGGCTTGCGCGGGAGGCCGACCAAACGTCGGCGTCGTCGGAGGTGGGGGAGGAGCGCTAGTTTCGGCTGACGTCGATCGGGTGGGTGGCCAGCAACGACAGGGGCAGCGGCTGCCGACGCAACACCTGGCCCCACAGGTCTTCCTTCGCCCCGACGAGAACGTCAGATGGCAACGCGGACAACACAATCCAGTCATCGCGCTCGATCTCGCCCTCGAGCTGGCCGATGGTCCAGCCCGAGTATCCGGCGTAGATCCGGACACCCTCGATCAGCGGGGCGATCAGATCGGGCTCGGCGTCCAGGTCGACCATCACGATCCGTCCCGCGACATGTCGCAAACCCGGCACCCCCTGCGGGTCCGCCCCGATTCTCAGCGCCGCCAGACACAGGGCGGCATCGCGCTTCACCGGCCCACCGATGAACATCGTCTTCGGCTTGGCGGCGAGTTTGGCCCACTGCGGCAACACGTTGTAGACCGCGGTTTCGCTGGACCGGTTGAGAACCACGCCCAGCGTGCCACCGTCGTTGTGCTCGACGATGTAAATGACGCTGCGCCGAAATGTCGGTTCGAGCAGATCGGTATTGGCCAGCAGCAAAGTACCCGCACGCACCCGCTGGGCAGCGGGTGCGATGTAGTCTTCGGGATCTTCCGGCTGGGGCATCAGTCCATCATCGCACTCCCGTAGCATCGCTCGGCACAAACAAACGCCGAGCGTAAATATTTGTACTGTTAATACTGCGGCGTCGCGTGCGATGTCTTTGTCCAGCCCAATCGTGGAAGTCGGTTCTGTGTTCCAAACCCGGATGCCTTCGCGTGCACCCGTCGAACTCTGGCAGTCGGTGCGCGCCATGCCGGATTTCCGGCGGGTGATTCAGGTGCGCATGGCGAGCCAGTTCGGTGATGGGCTTTTCCAGGCGACGGTGGCCGGCGCGCTGCTGTTCAATCCGGACCGGGCGGCCGATCCGCTGTCGATCGCGTTCGCATTCGCGGTGCTGTTCTTGCCTTATTCGCTACTGGGACCGTTCGCCGGGGCGCTGATGGACCGGTGGGACCGACGCTGGGTGCTGGTCGGCGCCAATGTGTGCCGGATGGTCCTGATCCTGGTGATCGGCACGATTCTCGCGGTGCGTGCCGGCGAGATGCCGCTGCTGCTCGGTGCGTTGTTGTTCAACGGCTTTTCCCGGTTCGTGGCCTCGGGGTTGTCGGCGTCGCTGCCGCACGTGGTGCCGCGCGAGCAGGTGGTGACGATGAACTCGCTCGCTACCGCCTCCGGCGCCATCGCGGCCTTCTTCGGCGCCAACTTCATGCTGATACCGCGATGGTTTGTCAGCGGCAGCGATCGGGGCGCATCCGTCATCATCTTCATGGCGCTGATTCCGGTGTGCGGGGCGTTGCTGCTGTCCCTGCGGTTTGGCCCACGGGTGCTGGGACCGGACGACACCAAGCGGGCGATCCACGGATCGGTGATCTACGCGGTGATCACCGGATGGGTGCACGGTGCGCGCACGGTGGCGTCTACGCCGACGGTGGCTGCCGCGTTGTCCGGATTGGCGTCGCACCGAATGGTCGTCGGGATCAATTCGTTGGTGATCCTGCTGCTGGCGCATCACACGAAAAACCCCGCGGTCGGCGGGCTGGGGATCGCGCTGGTGTTCTTCGCCGCGTCTGGGCTTGGTTCGTTCATCGCTACTGTGCTGACCCCACCGACGGTGCGGCGTTGGGGGCGCTACGCGGCCGCGAACGGCGCTCTGGCCGTGGCCGCGCTGGTCCAACTGGCCGGCGTGGGGCTGACATTGCCGGTCATGGTGGCGTGCAGCTTCTTCCTCGGCATCACCGGCCAAATGATCAAGCTTTGTGCCGACTCGGCGATGCAGATGGATGTCGACGACGCGCTGCGCGGCCACGTGTTCGCGGTGCAGGATGCGCTGTTCTGGGTGTCGTTCATCGTCTCGATCACGGTGGCCGCGATGTTGATTCCCGCCGACGGGCACGCACCGACGTTCGTGCTGTTCGGTTCGGCGATCTACCTCGCCGGGCTCGTCGTACACAGTGTCGTCGGCCGGCGCGGTCAGCCGGCGACGAGTCGCTAGGAGGTCAAGATGGCTGATGCCGGGCCGATGGTGGCCGATCTGCGTGCCGAAAGCGACGATCTCGACGCGCTGGTGGCGCCGCTGGCCGACACGCGCTGGGCCGAGCCGACGCCGTCGCCGGGCTGGAGCGTCGCACACCAGATCGCGCACCTGTTGTGGACCGACCGGGTCGCGCTGCTGTCGGTCACCGACGAGGCGGGTTTCGCCGAGGTGCTGGCCGGTGCGATGCAGAATCCCCTCGGCTTTGTCGACGCGGGCGCCGAGGAGCTGGCGACCACGCCACCGGCGGAACTGCTGAGCGATTGGCGAGCCACCCGGGGCCGGCTGCACAACGCGCTGCTCACCGTCGACGAGAGCCGGAAACTGCCGTGGTTCGGGCCGCCGATGAGCCCGGCGTCGATGGCCACCGCACGGTTGATGGAGACCTGGGCGCACGGGCTGGACGTCGCCGACGCGCTCGGCGTCAAGCGCGTGCCCACCGCGCGACTGCGCTCGATCGCCCATCTGGGGGTGCGCACTCGCGATTACGCGTTCGCGGTCAACGAGCTGGCTCCGCCGGCCGAGCCGTTCCTGGTCGAGCTGCGTGCGCCCGGCGGCGACGTCTGGTCCTGGGGTCCGGCCGATGCGGCCCAACGTGTCTCCGGTTCGGCCGAGGACTTCTGCTTCTTGGTCACGCAGCGCCGGCCGCTGAGCACTCTCGACATCACCGCACACGGGCCCGACGCACAACGGTGGCTGGAGATCGCGCAGGCATTCGCCGGCCCACCGGGGCCCGGTCGATAAGCGATAGGTCCCCTCGTGGCCGTGGCTGGCCTCCTGGCGGGCCTGCTAGAAGCGGCGCTCCGTTGACGACCGTCGGTCCGCGTTTTCGGGTTGTGACGCGAGGCATAGGTTGACCACCGGCCCGGAGGGTATTAGCCAGTAAAGCTTTTATGACGAAGGGATTGAACCATGGGCGACAGCGGACCAGAAGAAGCCGTGAAGGGCGTCGTGGAAGACGTGAAGGGCAAGGCCAAGGAAGTTGCCGGCATCGTGACCGACAACGACGGCCTGCGCGAGGAGGGCCAAGCCCAGCAGGACAAGGCCGAAGCGCAGCGTAACGCCGCTAAGAAGGAAGCCGAGGCGGAGGCCGCACACGCGGCGGAGAAGGCCGCCGAAGCACGGCAGAAGGCCGCCGAGTAACAACTTCGGAGCCGATCTGACCAGGTTGTCTTGCGCGGCTTGGCCTTTCGAGCAAGCCCGTCGTCCTTGACCTCAGGCCGGCGTCGAACGCGGATTGCTGGGTTCCCGCGAAGTCGAATCGCGTCTGGGACAACCGCGCAGTCGCCAATGTGGCTAAGAGTTTGCCGAAACCGGGCACCTGTCGACCGCGTGATGCCTCGCACTCAATCGTGAACGGACTGGGCGGGTTATCCGGCGCCGGATCCGGCGGACGTGGGTCAGCGACGCGCCCGCGGAATTCCGCTACTTGGTTGGAGCGTCAGGTCTCGTCGGGTGGTCCGCCGCCTACGACGACACGCGCTCGGGTGACGTCCTTGTCGGCTTGGCCTTCCTTGCCGTGCCCAAGCATGCCGGCCGGAGACATCGGCATCGGCGAGCCGCCCATGCCGCTGCTGGTCGGAGAGGTTGGCGGGCGTAGCTCGGACGCATTCAGCACTCCGGCGCGCAAGCTGGTCGGCCGCCCGCCGGCTTCGGGCTCGAAGCTGCTGGTGGGGCGGGTGTAGCTGGTCAGGCCGGCACCCGGGAAGCCGCCGCCACCGCCCACGCCGCCACCGCCGGCCGCGCCGCCAAGCGGACTAGTCGCTCCGGCCAGCATGGCTGGCTGGGCGGCGGCACCGGCGGCACCGGCATTGCCCGCGCCAGCCGAGGAAAACGCGCCCGTCAGCGACTGCATCAGTCCTTGCGGCATGCTGGCCATTCCCTGAAACGCATCCATCGGGGCCTTGACGACCTCTTGCAGCTGGCCGGTCAGTCCGGAGATCATCTGCAGCGGCTGCTGCATCATTGAACTGAGCTGGCTCCCGCCCTCGGCGGGCGCAGCCGCCGCCTGGCCCGCACCCTGCGTCGCCTGACTCCCTGCCTGCATCGCGCCATTCATCCCGCTCTGCGCCGCCGCCTGCGCCACGGCCGATGCGGCCGCCGCAGGCGCGGCCGGCGAGGCGCCCATCGGTGCCAGGGGTGGTGGAACGGCCAACGCCGCGACGAGCGTGGCCAGCGTGCTGGAGTACGCCCAGCCAATGGCCGAGTTGGTCGGCCAGTGGTGCCCGTAGTACTCGGCGTCCCGCTCGCCCATCGGCATGGTGTTCTGCCCGAACCAGTTGGTATGGGCCAAGACGACCCACTCGAACCGGTTGGTCGTCGACACGACGGACGGGACGACCGTGGACCGCGCGAGCATGAAGGCATCGACCGCGGCCGTTGTGACGCCGATCTTCTCCGCGGTCCAGCCCATCAGCGTTTGCAAGCCGGCGTTGAGACCGGTCGAGGTGATCATCGAGGCGATCGCGCCCACACCCTGCCAGTGCGCGGCCGTGGCCACCGCGTTGGCGCTGGAAAGACCTGCCGCGACACCGTTGTTCGTGGTCTCGGTGACCCACACCGCGTTATTGGCGAGAACCGAAGCCGGATTACCCGCCTCGAAGATCTGAGCGACGATCTCGGGCGGACCTGTCCACCTGGGGTCGGCCATGCTGGCTGCTTAGATCGCGCTCGCGGCCGCGTTGGCTATGTCGGTGCCGACACCCGTGGCGGACGCAAGACCCTGCGCGCCCGAGAAGGCGGCGCGTTGCCCGGCGTGCTCGGCTGCGGTCGCCAAGTAGGCCGCACCTGTCGCGTTCAGCGCGGCGGCGAACTCGATGGAATCGGCGTCCGGTGCCATCGGCAGCACACCAACCAGTGCCGCCGAGCCGGCCGACGTGGTAGCCGCCATCTCCTGGCTGAGTGCTCCTTCTGTGGCCGCCGATAAATCAACGGCGCCCGGCACCATGTCAAACAGACCGCTCATTGTGACCCTCCGTATGTGCGAATGCCCGGTTTCAACCGTCAGAGGGGTATACCCCCTTTTGGCTGGCTCCCCACCAGGCAAGTTGTGTCCGTCGAAATATCGCGGAATGCACCGATTCTATGGGGGTCTTCAGCAGCTGTCGATTCACCTTTTCGGCACCCCCGGCCGATCTTGTGGATTCGGCCTATTCCGGCGTTCCTACCAGCACACCTTCGATCGCACCATCGGTGGTGACGAGCAGACCGCGCCCCGGCGGTAGTTGCTGGGCACTGACCCTGGCGAACACCTTTACCGTCGCCGGGTCGTTGTCCATGAATAGGGTCGGCGCTCGCGAACTCGTCATCTTCTGCAAGAATGGATTCGTCACCGAGACCCCGGCCCAGTTTCCGGGCAAACGCGACGCAATCACGTGCAGGCCTATCTCGCGACTGCGCTCGATCAGCCCCCATAACGGAGCGCTGGCGCCCGCCTTGCCGATCGCGCCGTGTGGGCGCAGTTCCTGCTCGTCGTCGATCAGGAGGAAATGGTGCGGACCCTCCCACGTGCTGCGGCTCAGCAACTCTTCCTGACTCAGACCGGAGGGCGGGAGCCGGTCGCGCATCAGCGCCGCCAACTCCTCGATCACGGTGTCGATGTCGTCGGCGGTGTAGGCGTATGCGCGCACGTGCGGCCCCCGGATTTTGCCGATCAGCGACGTCTTGGGATCGATGATGGTGATTTGCGCCTGCTCGGGACTGAACCTGCTCATGACCGCTTGACCGAAGGCAGCCAGCGTTGTCGTCTTGCCGCACAACTGCCGGCCCAGCACCAGCATGCTGGGCACCGTTCGCGTCGGTAAATACGTTGGCTGCAAAGCACTTTCGCCGATGGCGAAGGGAATATTGAACGGGTCGGCTGCCACATCGGTCTCGGCGAACGCCGCGATGATCTGGGCGAGTTGAATTTGTTCGGGCAACCGCGCCAGCTTCTCGAGCCTGCCGACGCCGGTTACCTCGGCAATGACCGCACCGAGTTGCCGGGTCGGCACCCGTTCACCGGTGGCCGAGACGATCTCCGGTACGCCGACCAGCAACTCGTGGCCCTCGCGAGTGACGCCGAACCCGGGTCGATCCAGCGTGTTGCGCGCGGCCTTTCGGCGCTCGAGGCCCTCACCCATCTGGGTTTCGTCCGGGTTGCTCAGCCGCAGCTGGATGCGCGCATTCGACACGTTGACCAGCGCCTGCTTTTGTCCTACCAGCCAGGCCGTGGCGGTCGTCGCGACATGGACCCCGTACGAGAGGCCCTGGCGCGCGATCGACACCACGCGGTCTCCCATCGCGGCATCCTTGTCGTACAGATCGCTGAAATTGTCGACGACAAGGAAGACGTCGCCGAACTTGTCGGCGGGATCAGTGCCGCCCTCCCGCTCGGTGCCGAATCGCCGTTCCCGGAATTCGGAGATGTCGATCTGATACTGCTTAAACGCTGCCTCGCGCGCCAGGATCAAGCCCTCGATCGACGCGACGGTCCTCGAGACGCCTTCCTTGTCTGTTTGGCTGACGACCGACGCCACGTGCGGTAACTCTTCGACGGGGTACAGCGAAGCCCCGATGCAGAAGAACGTCACCCGCTCAGGCCGATACATCAATGCGGCCGAGGTGATCAGCGACATCAGCGTGGTCGATTTGCCGCGCTGGGCGGTCGCCACCACCATGATGTTGTCCATCTCGGCGTCGACCGCGTGCACCCGCTGCGCGTGGTCTTCGGGGATGTCGACGACGCCCACCGGGAACACCAGACCGGGATTGTCGCCGTAGTCGACGTACCACGGCTTGCGCCGCCAGCTCGCCACCAGCACGTCCATCGTCTCACTGACTTCCAAAGGCGGCAGCCATATTTGGTGGGGCGGACGCGCGCTGTGCGACATCAGCGACTCGCGGATCACGTCGACCAGCTTCTTCTTCCGGAACCCGTCGGAGTGGAACAGGAACTCGTCGGGCTCCTCAGGCTCGTCCGCGACGGCCAACGCTTCGCTGTCGGCTTCGCTGAGCGGCTGGTAGGCCCAGGTGAGCGCCCGCGGCTGCGAAAAGCTCATCGCCACAGTCTTGTTCACGTTGACCGCCCGCTTCGGTACCACGAACGGGGCGGACACATAGAAGCACCGGAACTGTTCGAGGTCGCGTGGTCCCACCTTGAGCAGGGCGTAGCCGTTCTCCTTGGACGGCAGATGCAAGGCCGCGTCGCTACCGATCACATCGCGGGAGTCCTCCGCGGTCTCCGCACGAAGGGCCACCCGAAAAGCGATGTTGCTCTTGACCTTACTGAGCGACGACAGATCCAGCCGCTGACCGCCGAGGGTGAAGAAGACGTTACAGCCGCGGCCCTCTTGCCCGATGTGGATGACCAGATCGATCCATTCCGGATGATGAATGAACAATTCGAGATATTCGTCGATGATCACCAGCAGAATCGGTACGGGCTCCAAGTCACGACCGGCGAGGCGCATTTCTTCGTACTCGTTGGCGTCGCGGGCCCCGGCCTGGTTGAAAAGACGGTACCGCCGGGCGATCTCACCGTTGACGGCCTTGCGCATTCGCTCGGCCAGATGACGGTCGTCCTTGCCCAGGTTGGACAGCGAACCCGCGACGTGGGGAAACCCCTGTAGATCCTGGGCCGCGGATTCGAACTTCATGTCGACGAAAATCACGATGAACGTCTCGGGGGAGTGCGTCAACGCGATACCGGTGCAAAGCGACAGGAAGTATTCCGACTTGCCGGAACCGGATGTCCCGATGACGACCGAGTGAAACCCGAAACCACCAAAGTCTTTGGCGCGCAGAATAATCTGTTGCAGCTCACCGCCTTGCTTGACACCTACGGGCATCATCGCCCATTTGTGGTCGCCGCGACCGCGGCTCTCGCCCCAGAGTCGATCGACGTCGAGTTCGCGGGGGTCGCTGATGCCCAGCGCGCGCAACAATTCGCCGCCTTGGCTGTCGGTTTCCGACAAGTCTCCGGCGCTCATCGGGGACCAGCGGGCGAGTGCTCGCGCGTACCGGTTGGCGGTGCTTTCGGCGAGCATGTCCGCCACGGCGTAAAACGTGCCGCGGTGGATGAGCCTGCCTTCCCGCAGCGCGAAACGCTCACTGTCGTCGCTGAATCCGACCCCGAGACCGGCCCGGGTAGCCAGCCGCAACACCGTGATGCCGGCCATGCCCTTCTGCCCGGTTACACCCTCCCACTGTTCGGGGGTGCCGACATTGTCGTCGACAATCACCCAGTGCGGTCCCAGCGCCAGACCTGGGCTGGACTCGATCGGCGATGGCATGGATGTCGGGCTCATGCCGACCGGTGGTGTCCACGGTCCGCGGCCCTTGCGGTGCAGCTCGGCGTCAAGCGCCTCTTCCAGTTCGGTCGGGGAGGTGAAGATCAATCGCCGCAGTCCGCAGGCGTCGAACATCTCGTCATGCTGGTTGTGCGGCAGCCACACCAGCCACGACCACAATTCGGGGTGGCGGGTGACCACCATGACTTTGAGATCGCTGGAGCTGTGGTAGACGGCCAGCGAGCACAAGATCGAACGGGCCAGGCTGTGCAATTCGCCCGGATCGTCGCCGACGAAGCTGAAACCGGGTTTGGACCGCAGGCTCAGCACCTTGCCGATTCCACGGATCTTGCTCTGCTCGAGAATGAAATCCCTTAGTGCGCCACCGGTTACAGGTTCAAGCTCTTCACCGATCGGAACGTCGGGCCACTGCAGTGACACCGCGGATTCGCTGGCTTGCTGAATCCCGATCCCCAGCCGGACGTCGAGGAAGTCCGGGTCGGCGGGACGCCGTTCCCACATCCGCGGCCCGCCGATCACGGTGTCAAGCTTCTGCGGATCGCCGTGCACGAACAGCTGGCTGCGTCGCTGATCCTGAGCGGCGCGTTGCACTTCGTCGCGGTCGTCGTCGAGCTGACGCAGGTAAGCCCGGCGTTGCTTTTCTTGTTCGCCCCAACTGATTCGGCGCCCGCGTCCCAAACGCCCGCTGAACATCAGCGTGCCGAACCCGACCAGCCCGATCATCGGGAAGAAGCCCGACTGCAGGGATCGGATCCCGGATGCGTACATCACCACCAGCGTGCCGATGATTCCGACGAGCAACGCGGGAACCGCGATCATCAGCAGGATGTTGCGGGGCTCGCGCTCCGGCAGTGCCAGGGGCGCGGCGACGGCGATGCGCACCGGCGGAACATTCGGCGCGGGCTTGCGGCGACCGCGGACGAAACCTCGTTTGGACATCGTTGTCTAACCCCCGCCTGCCAGCTCGTTGAGATCGGGAATCGGCGCCACGGCACCACCTCCCGAGACGGCGTCGCGCGCCACCAGCGCGGCGTCACGACCGATCGCGGGCCCGGGCGCGAAGGTGCGCACGATCGGCCATGGCGCTTGCACCGCCAGCTTTGGATCCAGCCCCAACGCCTGCAAGGTGGCGTGGTCGGATTGGATGCCGTACCGAACACCTTGCGGTGAAATCCAATACAGGCTCTCGCGGCTGTCGGCCGTCGCGACGCCGCTGGTTGTCGTCACGAAGTTCGCCGCACCCGGCAACATCAACGTCTGTTGTGCCTCGGCAGAATTGGGGTCGCGATCGTCGCGAACCAGGCGAACCACCCGGGAATCCATGCCGATCGAAACCGGCAGCCCGCGGCCGCTGAAGACCGTGATCCGGGCCTGCGGGTCGCCCGATTGCTTCTCCCAGCCCACGCACGTTGCCGGGTTTGCAGACGTATCAACGAATTCCAGTTTCTCCGAGGGGTAGTAATCGACATCGAGCACGTCTACCACCGGGATCTGAATCAGCTTGTCGGGAGCGACGAGGGTGGGTGTTGTCGAGCCTTCCGAATCCGCGGTCCGCAACAGGTCGGCGACGAAGCTGGTGATCTTCTGGACGCCGTCGGGCAACAGCACATAGAAGCCGTTGACGGAGCCGCTCGCGTCGCGGGTTTCCAGGACCCTGCCCACAATGGAACCGGGTAGCCATCGCGACGGCGTGCCGCGGCCCGGAATGCCGGGCAGCACAATGGGTTCCGTCGCCGGCATCGCGTCGAACAGGGCGTTAGAGATTTCGATCGGGTATGTCACACCGGGATCGAGACCGAGGTTGAATGTCACCGACCGGTCCGCCGGATCGATGCGGGATCGTTGCCCGTGCCAGATCACATACGTTGCGCCCTTGTGCGTTGCCAGGATGGCCTGCTTCGGGCGCATCGGCTCCGACCGGCCGATGGGGGAGAGCTGCCCGGCGATGGCGGTCACCACTGGCGCGGTTCCGCTGCCGCGGGCCGCGGCGGCGTCGCAGACCGACCACGCCGATTCAGCGCTCGACGTGATCGGCAAGCTGTCGGGCGCCCCCGGAATGCCGATGATCGGGCCCGTCGGGTACTTGGCGATCTCGCTGGCTCTGACCCACGTCGGGGCACCGGCACTGCCGACCGCCAGCCGGGCCGAGGTCAAGTTGAGCGCGGGGTAGAGCCGGCCGTTGATCTTCGCGTAGACCGCACCAGTGTCGCGGTCGCCGATGATCGACGCCTGTCCGACCAGCCCTGAGGGCTTCATGACATGCAGCAGCGCCATCCACCCGACGCCGATCAGAACGAGCACGATCGACAGGGCCACGGCCGCTTGCTGTTTGCGGTCGTCGTGCTTCATCCGGACCGAGAACCGGGTGATCGCGGCGCGCAGCCGACGGTTGTAGAACAGGTGCCCCGAATTCTGATCCCGGTTGGACAGATTAAGTGGCACGGTCATTCTCCTTCAGGCGGTCGATGCAGGACCGCTGCATCGACACCGACATCAATGCAGTTCGCCGCCGTACCTGGCCCGATTCTCGGCTTCGGCCTCCTCGCGAATCGCCGCGATCGCGAGGTTGAGCCTGTCCGCCAATTCTGCGTGGCCGTAACCGGTCATCACGCCAGGATGCAGCGACAACTCGACCAACCTGCCGTCGGAGTTCGTCACGGCGCGAATATCCCCCAAGTCCACGCTGTAGGTGACCGTCTCGGCTTGCGCGACAAGGGCTTCCCACTTGTCGGCTGCCTCGCTCAGCTCACGCAGAACCGCTTCGACGAGATCTCTGTCTTTTAGGTCGCTCTGTTCGCTGCGACCGCCCGACCCCGCCACCATGTCAGTATCATCGAGCCCTCCAACCAGCGTCAATTCACAATCTGACGAGTGCCTCGGCGGACACGATTGAAGGAGCGTCCGTCAATCCTCGCAGTGGCGTTCGTAATCCCAGCGCTCCAGCCAGGCGGAGAGGTGGTGGATTCCGACGCTGATCACGATCAGCACGATACCTTCGACGACCATCAGAAGTTCGTTCACAGCCGGTCCATCTCTCGGGCGGTCGCCGCCTGCTCGAAGTAGCTCATCCTCCGTGGCGGGTAGTGGCGGCGCGGCTCATGCTCGACACTGACGCCCCGGACCAGTTGTTGCCAGAGTGTGGTGAACCAGGGACGCGGTGCGGTGCGGGGGTGCGGGCCGGCGACGGCAGCGGCCGTGGCGAACATCAGCTGGCGTTCGGTGACGAGAACGGGATCCGGGGTAGCGCTGTGCCGCGCTTGCGTGGGCGCAGTGGTATCACGATGCAGCGACGGTGTTTTCGGGATGGCTAGCATTTCGATCACCTGAGAGGGGTTTGCGCCCGGTGGGTCCGGCCGTCAATCGAAATCTATGGAGCCACCGGCGTCGAGCGCATGCGTAGTCGACTACCTGTCTTGCTCGTGCCCTGACGAATCCGCGCGATAGCGGCGGCGCGGGCTCAGGACTCGGCGCTCCACTGGCTGACCGGGGGTTCATCGAGCTTCTGGAACCATGCCAGGTGATAGTTCGCCGAGGTCACGTCACCGGCGACACTGCTTTCGGTGGCAGCCAGCAACAGACAGTTGAGCAACAGTGTGGGCACGACGTCCGGGTACTGGCTCAGCAGCTGGTAGCGGGCGGTGTCGAGATGTACCCGCAGCAGATCGGCTTCCTCTTCCACGACACCGGTTCCCGAGGTGGCGGCTTTCGCCAAGGTGTGCACCAACCGGGGAAGTCCGTCGCGCCAGTGCGTGACTCGACCCAGCTCCCATCCCAGATCTTCGACGGGCGGCAGTTCGCGCGCCTGCACCGAAGAGTCCGTCGGCGGGAAGTCGGTCGCTCGGCCGACGCGATCGCCGGGGGTATAGGTCGCGGTCCGGGTCGCCTCGCCGAGCAGAGCGGCGGCTTTGCCCCGGCGGCGGCCGGGTGCGAGCAACCGCACGCCCACCGGCAGCGCGATGCCCGGCGGAATCCAGCCGTGCGCGAGGTCGGTGACCAGCAGCGTGGTGCCGTCCGCGAGGTCGCCGACTGCCCAATTCAGCCCGGGTTCTTGGCGGACGACATGGGAGAGCAGCCGGTGCAATCGTTCCGAGTCGGATTCGACGACGGCGGGAGCCGCAGGTGCTGGCACGGGCTGGGGCTCTGCCTCCAGCTCCGGTTCTGGCTCCGGGTCGGGTTCGCTGACGACCAAGAGCTCTGGCTCGGGTTCCGGCTCTGGCTGGCCGACGACCTCGGGCTCCGGCTCGCTGACAGCCTCCGGCTCCGGCTCGCTGACAGCCTCGGGTTCCGGTTCGGGCTCCGGCTCGCTGACAGCCTCCGGCTCCGGCTCCGGCTCCGGCTCGGGTTCGCGTTCGGGCTCGCTGACTACCTCGGGCTCCGGCTCGGGCTCGGGCTCGCTGACGGCAGGTTCCGCCGGCGGCACCAACTTCTGCAATCGCGCGGTCTCGGATTCCGCGTCGACCGCCGCCGCCGAGACGTCCTGCCGCAGCGGAACCGCGACGTCCACCGTGGGCTCCTCGGACGGAGCTCGATGCCGGCCACCCGAAGCATCATCGTGATCGGCGGAGACCGACGGCTCCTCAACAGGTAACTCGGGCTCCGCGGGGATGACCGGTATGACCTGCGTCTGATCGAGCGTCCGGGACCTGATTTCGGGCTGCTTCACCGGGACCACTGGGATGACCTCGGTTTCGGCCGTCGCCGGGGCGGCGACATCGGGTTCGGCCGCCGGGACCGCCGGGATGACTTGCGTCTTTTCCAAGTCGGCCGTGCTGAAACGTCGCGCGACCTGCGCGGTTTGAAGTCGCGCGCGCGTCTGCGCCTTCATCAACTCCAGCTGGCGAATCGTCGATTCAACGCGCCGCACGGCGCGGGCACGCGCTTCGTCGATAACGCGGGCTTCTGCCGCCCGCCGGCCCACATCGGTGAGTCCCGCCCGCTTGACCATCCCCAACTGCTTGTTGGCGCTAGCGGTGATCCGCTGCAGATCTTTCTCGAGATACTCTGCGAGAGTGGCGGTTTCGTCCGTCGCCGTCGACAGTTCGGCAGGCCAAAGCCCACCGATCACCCAGGGGGTGCAATCGACAGGAGAGCTGAAGGCCGGCATCGACAATGATTCCCGGGTAGCTCTCCGGAGGCGCTGGCGCGCCGTCTTTCGACCGAAGATCGCCACCGGGTCAGACTACCGACATATGCCGAACGCTCATTACCAAAGGTGAATTGTGCGGGTGTGAGGGGCTCGGTAGCGTATGGCCATGGTCGATTCTGCGCTGCAGCAACAACTCGATGAGGTGCGCACCCTGCTCGGCCGCGCACGAGAGTTGTTCGGCGCCAACCCCATCGAGCCACCAACCGATATCGCTCCCGATCCCGACGCCGCCAAAACCTGGCTGATCTGAACGCGGACGGTTAGTCGGCGCCGTCGCGGCGGCGCAGCTTGTGCGCCAACAGCTTCTCGATCGCGGCGTCGAGATCGTTCGGGGTCGGGACCTCCGCCGACGGGGTGTGCCCGGCCGCCACGATCTCGTGCCGGACCTCCAGCAACGCCTTCAGCCAGGACACATCCGCGGTCAACAGGATGCCCCGCGCCAACGTCGCTGCGTCGGTATCCATCGCCTCTTCGCTCAGCGCAACGCTGTGCATGTACCCGCCGCGGCACGAGCGGACCAGGATGTGCCCACTCGGGTGAACGGTGTCGAACGCGGGATTGGCGTCGGTCATCGACCGCCGTCGACGATGCGGCCGAGTTCGCCGGCCGCATCTTGTTCATGCTGATCCCAGGTCCGTGCCGTCACGGCCAGATTGTGTGCCATCTCGGCATGGTCGTCGGCCTGTTGCTCGTAGCACTGGCGTCGCAGTTCGAGCAGTTCCCGTCCGGCATCGCGAAGCTCACCGAAGATCGGCCCGAGCGAATCCAGACTCTCCTGGATAGCAGCGTGCGACGACGGCACGGTGCGCAAGTAGTCGGAGGTCTCTCGGTGATGCGCAGCCGCTTCACGTAAGTGCGCGGGCACCACATGGATTCGATCTGCCATCCGCTTTCTCCTGATTCTGCGCCGCCGGCCGGTCCGGCGAGTTCACTATTGTCCAGTGGTCGGCGTGGCCGCCGGCCGGGTCGGTGTCGGTGCGTCGGTCCTGGCTGGAGCGGTCTCCGTCGCGGCCGGCGGATGCTCCCAGCCTAGGAAGCTCGGGCCGCTTACGGTGGCGATGTGCTGAATCTGGCCATCGAGGAGGGCCTTGGTATGGCCGAGGGCCAGCGCATGGCGATCGGTGAAAATTCCGACATCTCCCGCAACGACCTGCACCGGATCAATTGGGTTGGCGACCGCGGTTCCGGGTGCGGGAATGGTGATCCCCTGCTGATGGAATGCATCGGGGATCGACGCACCGCCCACCGCGGCCTCGATGGCCGCCGCTAGCTGCGGGCTGGCCGCCGTAACCGTGTCACCGTCGGGCAGGGTCACCGTCGTCGGGCCCGCGGCCGGTGATTCGGCGGTCGACACATCCTCACCGTGCTCGTCGCCTGTGCGTTCATCGCGCTCATCCGATTGGTGATCGGCCGGGTTCGCGTCGGGGTTTTCGTCGTCCAGGCCCGCCGCGGCCGGATCGGATTCGCTGCCCTCCTGACGCCAGGGCAGCGGCATCCCGCCCGGCGTCCCCCAACCACCCATCGAACCTGGTCCCGGTGCCGAGCCCAATCCGAGATTGGGAATGCCCGGCATCGCCGACGGCATCGTGGGCGCCGGCGCATTCTCGACCGGCCCTGGCCCCGGATCCCCGGTCAACAGGCCAGGATCGTCGGCCAGCAGCGAATCCAGTAGCGGATCGTCTCCGGCGTCGACAGGGTCGGTTGCCCGTGCCGGTAAGGCAACCGAAGCCGGCCGGGTCTCGCCCGCAACGCTCGGCACGCTCTTCGAGGCGTCGTAGAGCGAGGTCCACGCCGCCATCAGTGCTGACTTCGACGTGTCGTCGAGACTGGCGGTCAGCACCACCGCGCGGATGTCCCTGAGCTTGCCGATCAGGAAGCGCTGAAAGTCGCGCGCGCCCGCCGGAGTGTCCAAGTCCGATCGGGTTTGCACCGCGGCCTCGGTCTCGCGTTGCAAGGCGCCCAGCGCTTCCGCTCCTTCGACCGTCTTCAGGTGGGCATTCATGATGGCCGAAATTACTTGCAAATCCAGCTGAGAGCTGGCCGAATTCTGATGTGCCAGAGCGGCTTCGGCGCCCGCGATGGCTTCGGCAGTGGCTCCCTCAGTCCGCTGCGGCGCTGCAGCGGGCGGTTCCGCAGCGGAGCCGAACAGGACCGGATGCTGTCGGCGGATCTTGGCCAGAATCGTGTCGAGTTGTTCTGGACGTGTCGTGGGGGTGATCACCGCGGTCAACTCCGCTGGGGTCAACCCCGCCTGCCACGCGTTCGGATCGCCGGTGCGGTCGCGCACGACTCTGACCGTGGCAAGCAGTTCGTCATACGTCGACATCGCCTAACCAGACGCCGCTGCGGCCCACCGCGGGCGGTGTCGCGTCCCCTCCATGCCGGGTGACAGTACTGAGACCCTGAGCTGTCGACAATTCACCGCGATGCGGCTGTGTATGAACGCCCTGGGGCTATCCCGCAGATACGCCGTATTCTCCCCGCAGGCGTTCCAGCACAGCAGTTTTCGCCCGATCAAGCTCACGCGCGTCCGCCACGACGGCCGCGATCTCACGTTGCTTGGCGACCAGAAACTTCTGAAACTCCCTCGCCCCGATGGGCGTGTCGATGCCCAGGCTCCGCTGCTGCGGAACGGCGCGCTCGATCTCGTCGCTGATCGCATCCAGACGCCTGATGCTCTCTCGCATCGCGGCGTGTGCGCTGGCAAGCACGTCCACCAGCGCGCGGTCTGCCTCGGCGACCGAGTCGTGCCGGGTCGCCATCGCCGACTGCCGCGCCTGAATGGCGGCTAGCGAAGGGCCAGTCTGTTCAGACATAGGCTCAACCTAATCTCATATCGGCCGACGAATCGCCACGTAGTCGCCCAACCGGCTGATCCGAACCGAGGCACCCGAATAGGGGGCCTCGACGACGAGATTGTTGCCGATCGCCATCTGCACGTGTCCGGTGTGCGGGAAGACGAGATCGCCGGGCCTGACTTGCGAACGCGGCACCGGGATTCCGTCGTTGATCTGCTGATACGTGGTGCGGTCCAGATGAATTCCCGCCCGCGCGTACGCCCACTGCACCAGTCCGGAACAGTCGAACTGATCGGGGCCGGTGGCGCCCCACACATACGGGCGGCCCAGTCGAGATAGCGCCGCACGCACCGCAATTCCGGCGCGGCTGCTCGGCGAAGGCAGCCGCAGTCCGCGGTGGTGCAGCATTCGGTAGCGCAGTGCCCGCAACGCCGCCGAATGCCGTCGGGCACGTAGCCGGGCGGTCAACACGTGTGCCCGCTGGGCGCGCAGGCGTGCGGCTCGACGACGCATTGCGTCCCGCTGGGCCATCGGCGTCATCGGGGTGACGGCGGCATCGGCGCGGGCCTCGTCGAGGACGTTCTTGGTCAGCTCCCGGGCCTGGGCCCGGTCGCGGTAGGCGGCGGCGATGACGCCCGCGGCCGCGTCGTCGGTGCGCGCCGCCGCGAGCAGCACTTGGTGGCCCTGGTTGGCCCGAACTTGGTAATTATCTTGTCCCACAAGGGTGTTCACTGGCGATGCCGGCACCACATCGGAAGGCGCAACCAGCTGCGGCTGTCGGGTGCTGCCCGCGAACAATCGGTGGGCCCGGCTCAACGCCTCGATATAGCTTTCGGTCATCGGTCCCCCTCGCCGTTGGCCTGATCAACGCTGTCCTGGCTCGTCGACCGCACCGCGTCGGCGAAAGCACGGACGCGGGGGAGTATCCCCGCCGGGATCACCCCGCGGTTGCGGATGTCCCACATCTCGTCACTGCTCACACCGAGCAGCGCCGCGATGATCGCGTCCGGAAGCGACGACTGCGCACAGGCCTGGTCGAACCGGGCGCTCAAACTGGTCGGCATCCGTCTGAGCAGCGCGCTGCGCGTTTCCTCGAGCGCTCGAAGATGGTCCATCAGCCGGTCGGTCGAATCCGCACCGGCGTTCACCGCCACCCGCCAGGAGCTGGCGGCGAGCATCTCGGCCTTCACGCACTGCGCGATCACAGAGAGAATATACGTCTCATATTCGTTTGATGTCGTCGCCGGCAGCCGATTGATGACAGATTTGAGCGCATCGAGCTGGGCTTCGGCATATCCTTCCAGCACTTCGGTGTCGCTGTGGCGGTCGACAACCACCGACCCGGCCCGCGGCGGCGACGTCGTTCCGGGGGGCTGCGCGGCGATCAAACGGGCCAACTCGGCATCGGGATCGGCGGCCACCAACAGCCGCGAATAGGTGCCAGGTGGCAGACCCAGACCGTTTTCGACCTTCTGAACAGTGCTTTTATGGGCCTTACGGGCGCCGCGCTCCAGATAGCTCAATCCCATGATGCTGACGCCGGTCGCGGCCGCGAGCTCCGCTAGGGACCAGTCACGCGACTCACGCAATGCCCGGATGGCCGCACCTGCCGATTCACGGCTCACCCGCTGGCTCCGGCCATAGGCCGGATATTACACAGCCGGTGCGCTATCGCTATGTATATACGCTTTTATCACGTTTCTCTTGCGCCGGAAGTTGGCATGTGTATACGCTTTCGTATACGTTTCAACCCCTAGCCGAGGAGACTGACATGGGCCACCCCTGCGCAACCGATCCGGAACTGTGGTTCGGCTACCCCGATGACGACAGCGGTGACGGCGCGGCCAAGGCGCGCGCCTACGAGCGATCCGCCACCGAAGCCCGTATCCAATGTCTGCGGCGCTGCCCGTTGGCACAGCAGCGGCGGTGTGCGCAGTACGCCATCGCACACCGCGAGGAGTACGGCGTATGGGCGGGCGTCAAGCTTCCCGGGGGCCAGTACCGCAAGCGCGACCAGCTGGCTCGAGCCCACGACGTCTTGCGGCGCATTGCCGCCGGCGAGATCAACTCCCGCCAGCTGCCCGAGAACGCGGCGTTGCTGGCCCGCAGCGAGCACGAGACCATCCCGGTGCCCGCGGTGGTCCTTCACCTGCCGATCGCACAGGTTGGCCCGCGTTCAGCAGCCTGACCGGTGCACCCGTGAACGTTTGTTCACCGAGTCGACCGGGTAGTCGACCGCGACGGAACATCTGACCGTCGACCCGGAGGCCCATCATGACTTTCGACCTGACACCGACGGCCGCGCAGCACGACCTGGCCCGGCGGGCGCACGAATTCTGCGAGTCCGTGATTCGCCCGGTGGCGCTCGAGTACGACCAACGGCAGGAGTTTCCCTGGCCGGTCCTCGAGGAAGCGGCCCAACGCGGCTTCTACAGCCCGCTGTTCTACCGCGACCTGATCGGTGATCGCACCGGCCTGTCCCTGCCGATGTTCATGGAGGAGTTGTTCTGGGGCTGCGCCGGAATCGGGTTGGCGATCGTAATGCCGGCGCTGGCCCTTTCGGCGATCGGTCAGGCTGCATCCCCCGAACAGATGCTGGAGTGGGCACCCGAATGTTTCGGTACCCCAGGCGATCTCAAGCTCGCTGCACTGGCGATTTCCGAACCTGAGGGCGGCAGCGATGTACGCAATCTCCGCACCCGGGCACACCGCGACGGCGACGACTGGATCATCGATGGGCACAAGATGTGGATCGGCAACGGCGGTATCGCCAACGTGCACGTCGTCAATGCCGTCGTCGACGAAGAGCTCGGCCACCGCGGCCAGGCCCTGTTCGTGGTGCCGGGCGGCACCCCCGGACTCGAACTGGTGCGCAAACTCGACAAACTGGGCTGCCGGGCATCGCACACGGCGGAGTTGCGGTTCAACACCGTTCGCGTTCCCGGCGCCAATTTGCTTGGCGGACAAGAGAAGCTGGAACACAAACTTGCCAAGGCCCGCGAGGTCGTGGCGGGGGGACAGCGCTCGGGCTCGGCGACGCTGGGCACGTTCGAACAGACGCGTCCGATGGTCGCGGCCCAGGCGATCGGCATCGCGCGCGCGGCGTTGGAGTACGCGACGGCCTATGCCACGAAGCGCGAGGCGTTCGGCGGACCGATCATCGACAACCAGGGCATCGCGTTTCCGCTGGCCGACCTGGCCACCCAGATCGATGCGGCCCGGCTGCTGACCTGGCGGGCTTCCTGGATGGCCGCCAACGAAGTCCCCTTCGAGCGCGGCGAGGGCTCGATGGCCAAGCTCGCCGCCAGCGAAGTCGCCATCAAGGCCACCGAGCGCGCGGTCCAAACCATGGGAGGCTGGGGCTACATCACCGATCACCCTGTCGAGAAGTGGTATCGAGATGCCAAGCTGTACACCATCTTTGAGGGCACCAGCGAGATTCAGCGGATGGTCATCTCAAATGCGCTGGGCGCCGCCGTGGGCACCCCGCCGCTGCACGTCGTGCTGGAACCGACCGGCGGACCGCTGAACCGGATGTTCGGCCGGGGAGCCCCGTTGCGGTCGCGCGCCGCCGACGCCGCGTTGTCGGTGAAGGATCAGGTCCCCGAGCCGATCATGCGGGTGGCCATGCGGATGCTGCGGCCGCCGGGCAGGTAGGCCGGCGAGCGCGAGTAGCGTCGCCGTATCACGCTCGCAACGAAGGGCCTACGGTGAGCAATCTCGAGAACGCGCCGGCCGAAGTTGCCTGCAGCGCTTCAGGGGTTGCGGGGACCGAGGTGCTGCATCCACGGGAGGTTCCGCTCGGCGGCCCGCGGGCCATCCGGGTGCGACGTACCCTGCCCCAGCGACAGCGATCGCTGATCGGAGCCTGGTGCTTTATCGACCATTACGGCCCCGTCCGGGCGCGCATGGATGTACCGCCGCATCCACACACGGGACTACAGACGGTGAGCTGGTTGTTCAGTGGGGAAGTGGAACACCGCGACAGTGCCGGAGTGCACGCTTTTGTCCGGCCCGGCGAGTTGAATCTGATGACCGCGGGTGCGGGAATTTGTCATTCCGAGGTGTCGGTCGCGTCGGACGCTGTTCTGCACGGAATGCAGCTGTGGGTCGCCCTGCCCGATTCCGACCGGGGCACCGGACGCGGCTTCACGCACTATGTGCCCGACCCCATCTCGCTGGCGGGCGCGCAAGCGCGGGTGTTCCTGGGCGAGCTGGCCGGCAGCCGGTCTCCGGTGCATACGTTCACCCCGCTGCTCGGAGCCCAGCTCGATCTCGACCCGAACGCCGAACTGCACCTCGACGTCGAACCGGCGTTCGAGCACGGCGTGCTCTGCGATACCGGGACCGTGGCGATGGGCGGAACGACTCTGGCCGACGCCGCGCTCGGCTATCAAGGCCCGGGCAGCGCCGCCGTGCACCTGCGCAATGTTGGGCAGCAGCCGGCGCGGGTAATGCTGTTGGGAGGCGCGCCCTTCACCGAAGAGCTGCTGATGTGGTGGAACTTCGTCGGGCGCACCCACGACGAGATCGTCGGGTACCGCCAGCTATGGCAGGACGCCGACGCACGCTTCGGCGCCGTCGACGGCTACCGGGGCGCGGTCACGCGACTGCCGGCCCCACCGCTGCCGACCACCCGGCTACGGCCACGACCACTACCGAACGAAACGAATGGAGAGGAAGCGACATGACGCTGACCGATAAGACCGGCGCGGAAACCACCGTCACCGAGGGGCATCAGACGTATGCCATCGCCGTCGAAGGCAAGACGGTCGGCCACGCCGATTACGCCGACCGCGGCGAGCAGCGTGTTTTCTACCACACCGTCGTCGACCCGGAATTCGGCGGACGCGGCCTGGCGACCATCCTCGTCGAGGAGGCCCTGAACGGGGCGCGGGACGCCGGCAAACGAATCGTGCCGGTGTGCTCGATGGTCGAGAACGTGCTCAAGAAGCACCCCGAGTTCGACGATGTCACCGACCCCGTGACCGCCGAGGTCCGAGGCTGGGCACAAACCCAGCCGAACAGCTAGCCAGCCGCCAGTCACGACGGCCTAATGGCGCCTTTACTGGACGCGGACCTCTGGCACGAACGCTGTCCAGCAGCAGCTAAATTCTGGTCGGTGCGGTTGGCGGCCTATGCGGTTTCGGCGGACAATGCCACGTGACTTAACGTGTTATCGCGGGGCAGCTGGGTAAATCGGGTACTCCGGTAGCTAGACATCCAAGCGGCGGCAGTAGTAGCCGGGTCTCCCAGCTAACTCACAGTCACCGTGAGCAAAATGATGGACTCAGGCGGCCAGGCCAGGCCATGGCGTCGTGTTCGTTTGCCGTTTACCCGAACGGCGCGCGCCGGGACTGCTCGATCGGAGGGAAAAGTGGACTTCGGGGTACTGCCGCCGGAGATCAACTCTGCGCGCATCTACGCCGGACCTGGCTCCGGACCGATGCTTGCCGCGGCGTCGGCGTGGGAGACCCTGGCCGCGGAGCTGTACTCAACAGCAACCTCTTACCAGTCGGCAATTGCTGAGCTGACGGCCGGACCTTGGCTGGGTCCGGCGGCAGCAACCATGGCCGCCGCCGCCGCTCCCTATGTAGCTTGGTTGAGAACCGCCGGCGAGCAGGCGGAGCAGACGGGCAACCAGGCCATTGCGGCCGCCGCCGCCTATGAGGCCGCGTTCGCGGAGACGGTACCCCCGCCGGTGGTCGCCGCGAATCGCACTCTGTTGGCAGCGCTGGTCCAGACGAACTTCTTCGGGCAGAACACGAGTGCGATCGCGACTACCGAAGCGCAGTACAGCGAGATGTGGGCTCAGGACGCCGGCGCCATGCAGTCCTACGCGACCTCGTCGGCATCGGCCACATCGCTGACCCCGTTCGAGTCGCCGTCGTCGAGCACCAGCGCCGACGGGACCGCCTACCAGGCCGACGCGGTCGCCCAGGCCGCCGGTACGTCCGTCGGCAACGCGCAGCAGAACGTCCAGCAAGCCATCTCCGCCGTCCCCAACGCGCTGATCAACCTCGCCAGTCCGGCCGACGCCTTTGGATTCGGCGGGCGGGACTTGCTGGGCCTGCTCGCGGACCTGAGCGCTGTGTTTCTCGATCCGGAAATCGGGGCGGCGGGACTCGCGGCCGACACCTCGCTGGGGACGACGGCTCTGCCCTACGACGTGGGCGGATATTGGACCGGTGTCCACACCGACGACATCGTCAGCGGTTGGGCCGGCGTACAGCCGTGGCCGGGCAATGCGCCGGCACCGCCGACGTCCTTTCCGGTAATCACCGAACCGGCGTCCACGGTTTCCGGCCAGTTCCGCCACGCGCCCTCGGTCGGACGGCTGTCCGTGCCGCCGGCATGGGTGGCCGCGGCCCCGGAATTACGCGCGATGACGACGGCACTGCCCGCCGCGACCGTCGGCGCCGCCGCCCAGGCCACCGGCTCCAGCGCGGGAAGCCTGTTCAGTCAGATGGCGCTGGCCAGTATGGCCGGGCGCGCCATGGCCGGCACCACCGGCGGAGGTGGCGCTCGAACCCAGGAGCGCGTCGGGATAGCCGGGCGCAAACCGAAGGACTCCAAACCTGCCGAACCGATCGAAGTAGCCCAGATTCCAGCGGGCGGCCCGATCACGAGCATCGCCGCCGAGCTGCGCGAGCTGGCCTCCCTGCGCGACGCCGGAATTCTCACCCAAGACGAATTCATCGAGCAGAAGCAGCGCCTGCTGCCGCGGGATCCTTAACCCTAGGCGGAGCTCAAGTGCGCACTAGCGTCGTGTAACTCATTGCGGCGCAGTGCCATTGGCGTTACAGCAAGGACGTCGCCGCCTTCGACCACCGCCCGGGTGATGGGCGTGAGGGCTTGAAACAGCGCCTCCACCTCGTCGTCGCTCAGTGCGTCGAGCGCCGACAGTCCGAGCGCATCGGTGCTCGATTCGACGTGGTCTTTGAGTTCGGCGCCGGCCGCGGTGAGCGAGCCGTCCTCGGTCAGCAGCCCACGCTCGGCGAGCCGCTGCTCGTGGTGACGCCATTCGGTCTCGTCGTAATCGCGAGTGCGCGCGATGTAGTCGCGTGGAACACGGTCGGCCGCCGCATGCAGCACATTGCATTCCCGGCCCGAGATGCCCGCGGCGGTCAATACCGCCACGTGGCCGTCACCGCGATGTTCACGCAACAGGGTGGTGGCATGCCACAGGGCGGCAAGCGGATTGTCCGGCCACCGCAGCGCGCGGTTCGCGGCGAACAGCGGCCGCCCGTCGACACCCGCCTGGCGCGCCGCCTTTCCCGCTAGTTCGGCTGCAACACTGACGTTTTCGTCTTCTTGCAGCCCGTAGCGGCGCAGCGCCGCGACCGCTGAGTCCTGCCGGGCGCGCAACGCGGCATCCGGACCAGCGATCTGCCAGGCGGCCGGCAAGGCCTTGGCCACCCGGTGGGCAGCGAAGTTGTGGAAAATCGCGGTCACCAGCTCCGGCGGCGCGATGCCGAGCGGGGCGGACCGGGCGGCGAAATAGCCCATCCAGAAGCCCCGGTATCCCAGCTCGTCGAGTGCCGCGCGCGCCTCCGGCGCGAAGTACGTCACCGCGTGCACCGGCTCGAAACGGTCGAAGAAGCGCCGCGCCAGCTCTGGTTTTCTGCGCATGGTTGCAGTGAAGCACCCGGTCCGAACGCGACCGACCCCGGTCCCTACGTAGGTCCGGGAAGCTCGCCCAGCGCGCTCAGGTCGGCGTGTACTCGGCCGATCGCGGATTTGTACTGCTCGTCGCCGAGGGTCTTCGCGTAGTAGCGATCATTGCGCAGCTGATACTGCCGGGCGCGCAGTTCCCGGATGCGTTCGAGCCGCGCGGTGTCCTCCGCGGAGAATGTGAGCTCCTGCAAGGTAATTCGACCCGCCAGAACTTCTTCAACCGGGGAAAGCTGATAACCGCATCGTGCCAGAAATTCGAAGTACACCTCGCAATAATCGCGTTGGCCGCCCTGCCAGCTGCGGTTCGCGGTATGCCACTCGAAAGCGGCGAGCACCATCGCCATGATCACCGCCGCGGGCCGGCCGTCGACATCGACCAGCTTCTCCAAGTCCTCGTATTCGGCGTCGTCGATTCCCAGCAGCGCAGCGGCGACCTTCATGCTGGCGGGGCAGTGCAGCCTGGTGAGGAAATGAAAACTGCGGGCGACGAAGACTTCGGAGCCAGGCGGCGGCGGTGCCGCCCAGACGATGTTGTCGCGAATCCAGTCCCGTCGCGCGCCAGTGACGGCAGCGGCTCGCCGATCCAGTTCACGGAGCAGAACCCAGTCGCGCTTGGCCTCGGCAGCTGCTTCGGATTCCAGCCTCACCGGTTGCGAACCGGTGTAGGTGCTGCCGGCCGTCACCTCGCTAAGAGCAAGCGGGCGCCCCATGTCCCCGGTCATATACCTGGCACGAACATCGAGCTCCACGGAATTGGCGCGTCGAACCAAGTGGCCCAATGTCGTTGTCCCGGGCACCAATCGGCAGATCTGGTCCTCCTGGCGCAGGTCATCACGGGTGTAGATCAGGCCGATGTCGCTGCGGCGGTTCAGCTCGTCGGTGTTGACGCTGACAGACCATCCGGCGGGCCCGGCAACCCCCGGGATGTAGTGGGCCGAGATCTCCGCCAGCAGGTCGTCGACGGTCGCTTCGTCGGGGAAAAGCCAAAACTCTCGATGGGATTCGACATCATCTCCCATCGCCACCGAGCTGCGGTCGATCGTGACCTTGACTGTGTCGGTCATGGCTCAAGTTCTACTGATCGAGCCGCCGACGGGGTAGTCACCCGATCGCTAATCGCGGTCGACGGATGGCAATGGGAAAGGCCACGACCCCTCGCGGAGTTCGTGGCCTTTGCGCCTGCGGTTTCAACCAACCGCTCTGGTGGGCGAA
>NZ_JCALDG010000033.1:0-42089 GCF_059812735.1 Mycobacterium sp. NGS40 | reverse complement strand
GAGGAGGTGGGCAGTTTGGCTGGGCCCGCCGACGATGCGTTGCGTGTAGCGGGCGCCCGGGCCTACGGCGTGGCGAAACACCCGGTTTGTCGGCAACCGCTGCCAAGATGGACGGCATGCCCATGGTCGCCGATCCACTGACCGCCGGGCTGGACGACGAACAGCGGGAGGCCGTGCTGGCGCCGCGCGGACCGGTTTGTGTGCTCGCGGGTGCCGGAACAGGCAAGACCCGCACCATCACGCATCGCATCGCCCAGCTCGTCGCGAGCGGCCATGTCGCCGCCGGGCAGGTGCTTGCGGTCACCTTCACCCAGCGCGCGGCGGGCGAGATGCGCTCGCGATTGCGGACGCTGGACGCCAATACCCAGACCGGATCGGGCGTCGGCGCCGTGCAGGCCCTGACTTTCCACTCGGCCGCACACCGCCAGCTGCGCTACTTCTGGCCGCGGGTGGTCGGCGACACCGGCTGGCAGCTGCTGGACACCAAGTTCGCCGTCGTGGCCCGCGCGGCCAGCCGGCTACGGCTCAATGTCAGCACCGACGACGTGCGCGACCTGGCCGGCGAGATCGAATGGGCCAAGGCCTCGCTGATCAGCCCCGAGGCGTATCCGAGCGAGGTCGCCGCCGCCGGCCGCGACATCCCGCTGGACGCCAAGAAGGTCGCCGACGTCTACACCGCCTATGAGGCGCTCAAGGTCCGCGACGAATCGGTGACGATGCTCGACTTCGACGACCTGTTGCTGCACACCGCGGCCGCGATCGAGAACGACGCCGCGGTCGCCGAGGAGTTCCGCGATCGTTACCGCTGTTTCGTGGTCGATGAGTATCAGGACGTCACCCCGCTGCAACAGCGGGTGCTGTCGGCGTGGCTGGGCGATCGAGACGACCTCACGGTCGTCGGCGACGCCAATCAGACCATCTACTCGTTCACCGGCGCCTCGCCCCGTTTCCTGCTCGACTTCTCGCGGCAGTTCCCGGACGCCACGGTGGTGCGCCTGGAGCGTGATTACCGTTCCACCCCGCAGGTGGTCTCGCTGGCCAACCAGGTGATCGCGGCGGCCCGCGGTCGGGTGGCCGGCAGCAAGCTGCAGCTGTCGGGTCAGCGGCCGCCGGGCCCGGCCCCGACGTTCAGCGAGCATCCCGACGAAACCGTCGAGGCGGCCGCGGTCGCGAAGGCGATAGGCGGGCTGATCGAATCCGGCACCGCGCCATCGGAAATCGCGGTGCTCTATCGCGTCAATGCACAGTCGGAGATCTACGAGGAAGCGTTGACCGAGGCGGGCATCGCCTACCAGGTTCGCGGCGGCGAGGGCTTCTTCAACCGCCAGGAGATCAGGCAGGCGATGGTGGCCCTGCGCCGGGCAGCCGAGCGCCGCGCCGAGGGGCCCCTGGACAAGCCACTGCCCGACGTGGTCCGCGCGGTGCTGGAGCCGCTGGGGCTGACCGCCGCCGAACCCGACGGCACCCGCGCCCGGGAGCGCTGGGAGGCGCTGTCCGCGCTGGCCGAGCTGGTGGACGACGAGGTGGCGCAGCGCCCGCAGCTGGAGCTGCCGGCCTTGGTGACCGAGCTGCGGGTCCGGGCCGACGCGCGCCATCCGCCGGTGGTGCAGGGCGTGACGCTCGCGTCGTTGCACGCCGCCAAGGGGCTGGAATGGGATGCGGTGTTCCTGGTCGGGTTGGCCGACGGCACGCTGCCCATCTCGCACGCGTTGGCCCATGGCGCCGAGAGCGAACCGGTCGAGGAAGAGCGTCGCCTGCTGTATGTCGGAATCACCAGGGCCCGAGTGCATTTGGCGCTGTCCTGGGCGCTGTCGCGCAGCCCGGGCGGCCGGCAGACCCGCAAGCCGTCGCGGTTTCTCAACGGCATTGCACCGCAGGCGCGCGTCGACCCGGCGCCGGGCAAATCCCGGCGCAAGCAAGGCGCATCGCGATGCCGGATCTGCAACAACAACCTGACCACCCCGGCGGCCGTCATGCTGCGCCGCTGCGAGACATGCTCGGCCGACATCGACGAGGCATTGTTGCTGCGGCTCAGACAGTGGCGATTGGACGTCGCCAAGGAGCAGAAGGTGCCCGCGTATGTCGTCTTCACCGACAACACGCTGATCGCGATCGCCGAACTGTTGCCCGGCGACGAAGCGGCGCTGATCGCGATCCCGGGTATCGGCGCGCGCAAACTCGAGCAGTACGGAGCCGACGTGCTGGAGTTGGTGCGCGGCCGCGCCTGATCGTCTCCCGACGCCAAACGCGCAGGTCAGAAAATCGGTTGTCAGCGCCGTGGGCTAACATCTACTCTCGGAAACGCAATCTGCTGCCGGCGCGACGCCGGCATGCGCCCAGGCGAGAGGAGGTGGCCACGATGATCAACGACACGTTTGAGGTAGGCGTGGCCGGCGCGGTGCTGTCCGCGTGGACCCTCCATGCCGCCCACGCCGCCGTAAAGGCGGCCGGTGCTAAGCATCGCGCCGCCGCCGCGACTGACGCGTTCGTGGATCGGGGAAGTACGTAACCACCCGGTTTTCAAATGGCCACGGACCCGAAGTCACAAGGATCCGTGGCCATAGTTTTCGGGGCTGAAATCTTTCAAAGCCCGCAACCTGGTCCGGATCACCGAAGAAGGACACCCGACCAGGAAGCAGGTGAGCAGGACATGTCGGCACAGACAGTCCCCAGACAGCCCGCGCCGGCGTTGCCATGTCACGCCGGCGATCCCGATCTATGGTTTGCCGACGCCCCGGCCGACCTGGAGCGCGCCAAGACGCTCTGCACGGACTGCCCGGTCCGGCGACAGTGCCTGGCCGCGGCGCTGGACCGTGCCGAACCGTGGGGCGTGTGGGGCGGCGAGATATTCGATCGGGGCTCGGTCGTGAGCTACAAACGTCCGCGCGGACGCCCGCGCAAGGACGCGGTCGCTGCCTAGACGGCCGCCACGTCGGGGTCGGCGAAACCGGGGACCAGTTCCTCGGTCAGTGCCTTGATCGGCACGTGAGCGTCCAGCTGGCACAGGATCGCGGCCACCGACATGATCACCCGCATCGGGATCACCAGTTTGGGCGGTAGATCCATCTGCCGGGCCGTCCGGATCTGCGACACCGATCGGTCGATCTCGACGGCCGACATCTTCTGCAGCCACTTGCGGGTGTAGTGGAAAACCTCCACCTCGACCGGTTCGACGTACTGGCGCAGCATGTCGTCGATGTCGCGCACCGACACCTGCTGGCCTTTCTGGATGAAGCCGGCCTTTTCCATCGTCGGCAACAGCAGGTCGTAGTTCTTGTCGCGGGCCAACCGGATGGTCATCCCGAGTTCGATTGGAAAGCCACCGGGCATCGGCGCGACGGCGCCGAAGTCGATGACGGCCATCCGGCCGTCGGCCAACAGCATGAAGTTTCCCGGGTGCGCGTCGCCGTGCAGCATCTGCAACCGGCGCGGGGCGTCGAAGGTGAGTTCGAGGAGCCGGGTGCCGATCAGATCGCGCTGCTCGACGGTGCCGTGGCGGATGATCTCGGCCATCGGCACACCCTGGATCCACTCCTGGACCACGACCTTGGGTGCGCTGGCCACCACGCGCGGCACCGCGAAGTGCGGATGATCGTGATACGCCTTGGCGAACGCGCGCTGGTTGTCGGCCTCCAGCCGGTAGTCGAGTTCCATCTCGGTGCGTTCGATCAGCTCGTCAACCACGCCTTGGACGTCGGCGCCGGGCGCAAGCTGTTTGGCCACCCCGACCATCCGCTGCATCGTCTTGAGGTCGGCCCGCAGGGCCTCGTCGGCGCCCGGGTACTGGATCTTGACGGCCACCTCGCGGCCGTCGGACCACAGCGCCTTGTGCACCTGGCCGATGCTGGCCGAAGCCACCGGGGTGTCGTCGAACGAATTGAACCGGTCCCGCCACTTGGTGCCCAACTGCGCGTCAAGTACCCGGTGCACCTTCTCGGCGGGCAACGGCGGAGCGTCTTTCTGCAACTTGGTCAGCGCCTCCCGGTAGGGCTCACCGAACTCCTCGGGAATGGCGGCTTCCATAACGGACAGGGCCTGGCCGACCTTCATCGCCCCGCCCTTGAGTTCGCCCAGCACCTGGAAAAGCTGGTTGGCCGCCTTCTCCAGCAGTTCGGCCTGGACTTCGTCTTTCGACTTGCCGGTCAGCCGCTTACCTAAGCCCAGCGCGGACCTCGCAGCAAAGCCGACCGGAATACTGGCCAGCTTCGCGTTGCGCGCCGCCCGACCCCGTTTAATCTCAGACACATATCCATCATCCATGACGACGCGGCCGCCCCGGGCTTGATCTTGGCAACAGTGGGGTGTCAGCTCGACCGGCGGTCACGTCGGGCCGCACGTGCCCGGCCACTCGGACGACGGCCCGATCAGCACGAACACAACGGATGCTTGGTCCATTGCCGCGCGACGATGGCGCCGGCGTGCAGATCGAATTCCAGGGTGGCGTTCAACGCTTGCGGTGGACCGGGATCGGGCCCGGCATCGCGGCCGCGCACCGCCGCGATCACGCGGTGCACCTGGCTCAGCGCCAGCGCGGCGGTCGCCAGGAGGGTGGGCCGATCGGCCACACCGACGGTCTCGCGTAGCTGAGCCGCGACCGCCGGCCACGCGGCATCCCGGTCGCTGCGGTGCAGATCGGCGCAACTCAGGCAGCTGGTCACGCCCGGAATGACCAGCGGCCCGACCAGCCCGGTGCCGTCGCGGACCCGTACCGCCAGGTGCGCGACGCGTTGGCTGTGCAGATCGCGGACCATGCGCGGGTCGGCGACCAGGTAGTCGGCCAGCACCACCAGATCCACGGCGGCGCGCGACACCGCGGCGTGGGGTTGACTGCTGTGCGCAATCCGCGCCCCCGAGCAGCGCAGCGACTCCATCAGCAGGTCCGACAGGGGCCCGCGGCCGTGCACCCGGATCGACGCGGCCCGGCCGCCGGATTGCCGGCGGCTGCGGGTCACCACCCCGGCGTTCACCAGCTGCGTGACGAGATGTGTCAGGTCAGGGTCCGTCAGCCCGTGCTCGAGGGCGTGCCGCTGCAACTCGGCGATCGGCAGGGGCGATCGCATCGTGTGCAAGAGCGTCGCCACTGCCGCGGCGGCCAGGCCGCGCGGGGGACGGATCAGCACCGCGCGCCGCGGATCCCAACCCACCTGCACCGCACCATCGGGGCGCAGCAACACGGGCATCGCCGGGTCCAGCGCATAGGTAGCGGTGCCGGGCATGAACCAGACTGTGCCACGCCGGGCGCGCACGCCCGATCAGCTCTCCACAGGACCTTCAGGACCTCTGCGGTGGTCGCCTCGTCTGCTTACTCGCCCGGCGGCGGGCATGGGTGTGAATAACGCCATGCCATGATCTCTCCGAATTGTGCGTGCGTATTGACCGGCCCGAACGTGTATCCACAGGGCCAGTTGCGCTGTTCGCCGGGGTCGTCGTTCGGGTCCGGATCAGCGTGCGCGATTCCCGCACCGAACGCCAGGGCCAACAGCGCCGATCCCACAGCGATGATTGGTCGTTTGCGCATTTCCTGCACCTCGATCTGTCGTCCGTGGCCAGTGTCGCGGTACTGGCCGAGTGGATTGAGCCGATGCGGTCGGCCCTCCGCACGCTTACCCACGCTGCCCGTGGACTTTGTCAACGAAGCCGTGAACAGCGCGCAAATTATGGGTTCAGCGCATACACCCAGAGCGGGCGACGTTCAGCCGGGCGGCGCGGTCACGATCATCGTCTGTTGCCCGGTCTTCCACGCAGCCATGAATGTCGTGATGCTGACCTTCGTGTCGCCGTGGTCGGCGTACGGGTCGTTGAGGTGAACGGTGTCGTTGTTGGTGTCCACCCCGGTGACGACGAGCAGGTGATCGGCCGTTTTGCGCTGGTCGTTGCTGTCCAGGATGGTTCCGCCGTTGACCCAGGCGATGACCTTGCGGCGGGCGCCGAGGTCCTGCTCGAGCGCGGACAGAGTTACCTCGTCGGGGTATTTGTCCCAGGTCATCCGTGACTTGATGCCGTAGTGGTCGAGCAGGACGACGGTGTCGGCCGCATCGATGCCACCCTTCTCGGTCTCATGGCCCGGGTCGCCGGTGGGCAGGTAAATCGGTCCGTCGCGGATCACCGAGGGCGTCTTCTGCGCCAGCTTGATGATCTCTTGCTCGGTCGCGGGAGTGCCGGTGACCTCACCGACCACGTCGGCCACCGAAGCCAGCCCGCACGTGTCTTCCGTCGACTGCTGCACCCAGTACTTGGCGGCCGCCTCGGGGTCGCCGTACACACCGCTGACGGTCGGCTTCGCCGGCGCCGCCATGCTGCCGGTCGCGGCCGCGGGTGAGGTCGTCGCGGCACCCGTCGATGACGGCGCCGCCCCGCACGCCGATACCACCAAAACGTTGGACAGGCCAATGCCAGCGCAAACAAACGCGGTGCGCAGCGCGGCTGCCATACGGGTGCTAAACATGCTGCCGCCAAGGCCAGTCGGGAGAGTCGATCAACGACAAAGTAGCACCTCCAGCAAACACCTGCGACCCAATTGGATGCAATGACGATAAGCCGGTTTCCGGGTGCGTGGACGCCCCGCTCGGCTGTCGGCCGAAACCCTCCACTCAGTTGCTCCTGCGGTCCAAGTGCGGAACTGCAATAGTGATCGCGGGCATTTGCAGCGCCGCCGTGGCCCACAGCGCCAAACCGGAGCAAAAGGTGAGGTCGGTCGATGAAAATTCGTCTGTGTGGGCTGTCACTGGCGGCGTCGGTGATGCTGGTCGGGGCGGCTTGCGGTTCGCACTCCACGAGCCCGGTCGCCCACTTGGCGACGGCGCCGGCGACGTCGAACGTGACGCTGACCGAGACCGGTTCCAACAACCTCTACCCGCTGATGGACGCGTGGGCCGCGTCGTATCACTCGAAATACCCCAACGTCACGATCACCGTCGCCGGCGACGTGTCGGGCAACGGGATCGCGCAGGCCGCGGACGGCGCGGTCACCATCGGTGCATCCGGTCTCTACCTGACCGAGGGGGACTTGTCCGCACACCCGGGCCTGCTGAATATCGCGCTGGCCGTTTCTTCGCTGCACGTCAACTACAACCTGCCCGGCCTCCTCACGCATGTCCGGCTGGATGGCAAAGTACTCGCGGCCATGTACAAGGGCACCGTCAAGACCTGGAACGACCCGCAGATCGCCGACCTCAATCCCGGCGTGGTCCTGCCGGCCATCCCGGTGATTCCGTTGCACCGCACGGACCCCGGGAGTAACGACACCTACCTGTTCACCCAGTACCTGTCCAAGCAGGACCCTGACGGGTGGGGCAAGTCGCCCGGCTTCGCCACCTCCGTCGACTTCCCCGCTGTGCCAGGCGGTTCGGGTCTCAACGGAATGGCGGCCGTGGTAACCAGTTGCGCCCAGAATCCGGGATGCATCGCCTACCTGGGCACCCGCTACCAGGCCGAGGCCGCACAGAAGGGGCTCGCCGAGGCCGAGTTGGCCAATGCCTCAGGCCATTACGTGCTTCCTGATGCCGAGAGCGTCGAGGCCGAGGCCGCCGGATCCGCCTCGCAGACGCCGGCCAATCAGGCGGTCTCGTTGGTCAACGGGCCCGCCGCGGAAGGGTACCCGATCGTCAACTACGAATACGCGATCGTCTACAGCAAGCAGAAGGACCCTGCCGTTGCGCAGACGTTGCAGGCCTTCCTGCACTGGGTGGTGACCGACGGCAGCGGCCCCAAATTTCTTGACGCCGTTCATATTTACCTTCGGCCGCTGCCGGACGCGGTCAGGGCGCTGTCCGACGCCCAGATCGCCAAGATCACCAGCTAGGCAAACGCCGGCCTAGTCGCTGACCGGCCCGCCGCCGGCGCCGGAGTCGTCTTGCTCCAGCCGTGCGATGGCCTCATCGATTCCGCTGGTGTCGCCGCCGATCACGCGATCGATGAAGCCGGCGGGTTCGTCGAGGTCCTCGGCGCCCGGCAACAGATCGGGATGTTGCCAGACTCCGTCGCGGACATCCATACCGGCGGCTTCGGTCAGCCGCTGCCACAGCGCCGCGGCTTCCCGCAGCTTGCGCGGGCGCAACTCCAGGCCGACCAGCGTGGCAAATGTCTGCTCGGCCGGACCGCCGCTGGCCCGGCGTCGGCGCAGCGTCTCGCTCAACGCGGCCGCACCCGGAATCCGGTCGCCCAGGGCCGCGGTCACCACGACCTCCACCCAGCCCTCGATCAGCGCGAGCAGGGTCTCCAGCCGTTCCAGCGCCTGGGTCTGCGCCGGCGTGGCCTTCGGCTCGAAAACGCCTTGGCCGAGCAGGTTTTCGATCGCGGCCGGATCCGTAAGCGAGGCGGGGTTGAAGTCGCGTGCCAACTCCTCGATGCCGCTCATGTCGATCTTCATGCCCATCGCGTAGGCCTCGATGGCGCCCAGCAGCTGGCTGGACAACCACGGAACGTGGCTGAACAACCGGTGGTGGGCCGCTTCCCGGGCGGCCAGGAACGTCATGATCTCGCTGCGGGGCTGCTCGAGTCCGGCGGCGAAGGCTTCTACGGCGTCGGGCATGATCGCCGCCACGCCCTTCGGCCCCAGCGGCAGGCCGATGTCGGTCGACGTCAGCACCTCGCGGGACAACCGGCCCAGGGCCTGGCCCAGCTGCGACCCGAACGCCATCCCACCCATTTGCGACATCATCGCCATCAGCGGGCCGGCCATGCTCTTGGCCTCCTCGGGCAGCGACGACGCCCACACCGTCGAAATCTGTTGGGCCATCGGGTCGCACAGCCGTTTCCAGGTTTCCAGGGTGTTGTCCACCCAATCGCTCGGACTCCAGCCGACGGACTTGGTGGTGCCGGCGGGCAGCGCGGTGACGCCGTCGAGCCAGGTGTCGGCGAGGTGTACCGCATCGACGATCGCCGAGTTCGTCGTGGCCGGGATCGGTGCGACGAATCCAATCGAGCTGGCCGCGACTTGCCGGGCCAGGTCGTAGTTGACGGGTCCCGACGGGGCGCCGCCGGCCGGCCCGGTGCCCGCGCTGCTGAACATCTGACCCAGCTGCGTGAAGATTTGCCCCAGGTCACCCATGTTGAAGTCCCCGCCCATGCCGAACGCGCCGAGCGGGTCTGACGGGCCCGAGCCGGACTCGGGATTCTTCTTCCCGTGCTTGTCGCGCTCGGGGTCTTCTCCGTGGGAGAAGCCGAAAGGCAGGTCAGCCATGACCTCAACGGTACTCACCGCTGGAACAGAAGTTGCCATCCGGCGTCACGCTTGTAGCTGAACGAGTCGCCCCGGTGTCCGGTTAGGGTAAGCGGCGTGAACAGGCGGATTCTGACCTTGATGGTCGCGCTGGTGCCGATCTTGGTCTTCGGCGTGTTGCTCGCGGTAGTGACGGTGCCGTTCGTCTCGCTGGGCCCCGGCCCGACTTTCGACACGCTCGGTGAGGTCGACGGCAAGCAGGTGGTCGCGATCGAAGGTACGCAGACTCATCCGACGACCGGTCACCTCAATATGACGACGGTGTCCCAGCGCGACGAGCTGACCCTCGGCGAGGCGCTCACGCTGTGGTTCTCTGGGCAGGAGCAGTTGGTACCGCGCGACCTGATCTATCCGCCCGGCAAGTCCCGCGAAGACGTCGACAAGGCCAACACCGCCGACTTCAAAGATTCCGAGGACAGCGCCGCCTATGCCGCCCTGGGCTATCTGAAATTCGCCCCCGCAGTCACCGTCGCGACGGTCACCGATCCCGGCCCGTCGGTGGGCAAGCTGAAGGCCGGTGACGCTATCGATGCGGTCAACGGCACCCCGGTGGTCAATGTCGAGCAGTTCACCGGACTGCTGAAGACCACCAAGCCCGGCCAGACGGTGACGATCGACTACCGCCGCAAGAATGAACCGGCCGGCGTCGCGCAAATCACCCTCGGTACAAATAAGGACCGCGACTACGGCTTCATGGGTGTCGCGGTGCTCGACGCGCCGTGGGCACCGTTCTCGGTGGATTTCAACCTTGCCAATGTGGGCGGACCGTCCGCCGGTCTGATGTTCAGCCTGGCCGTCGTCGACAAGCTCACCACCGGTGACCTGGCCGGTTCGACGTTCATCGCGGGGACCGGCACGATCACCTCCGACGGCAAAGTCGGCCAGATCGGCGGCATCACGCACAAGATGGTGGCCGCCCAGGAGGCGGGCGCCACGGTGTTCCTGGTGCCGGCAAAGAATTGCTACGAGGCGACCTCGGACAATCCGCACGGTTTACGGCTGATCAAGGTCGAGACGCTCGGGCAAGCCGTGGATGCGCTGCACGCGATCCAACAAGGAGGTCAGGCGCCCAGTTGCTAGCCCGCAATTCTGCGTACAGTTGTGACGTCCAGCTCACATTGATCAGGGAGCGTAGCTAGTGGGGATGCGGCCCACCGCAAGGATGCCGAAGCTGACTCGGCGCAGCCGGATTCTGATTTTGGTCGCGCTCGGGGTGATTGCGCTGCTGCTCGCCGGCCCGCGCCTCGTCGACGCCTACGTCGACTGGTTGTGGTTCGGTGAGCTCGGCTATCGCTCGGTGTTCACCACCGTGCTGATGACCCGCATCGTGGTGTTCCTGGTCGCGGGCCTGCTGGTCGGCGGGATCGTGTTCGCCGGGCTCGCGCTGGCCTACCGCACCCGTCCGGTCTTCGTCCCGAGCAACGACAACGACCCGGTGGCGCGCTATCGCACCGTCGTCATGTCCCGGTTGCGGCTGGTGGCCATCGGCATCCCCGCGGCAATCGGGCTGCTGGCCGGCATCGTCGCGCAAAGCTACTGGGTGCGGATCCAGCTGTTCTTGCACGGCCAAAGCTTCGGGATCAGGGATCCGCAGTTCGGCAAGGATCTCGGCTTCTACGCGTTCGAGTTGCCGTTCTACCGGCTGGTTCTCAGCTACCTGTTCGTGTCGGTATTCCTGGCCTTCGTGGCGAATCTGCTGGCGCACTACATCTTCGGCGGCATTCGGCTCTCCGGGCGCACCGGTGCACTGAGTCGTTCGGCCCGGGTGCAGCTGGTCAGTCTGATCGGCACGCTGGTCCTGCTTAAAGCCATTGCCTACTGGCTGGATCGTTACGAGCTGTTGTCGCACACGCGCGGCGGCAAGCCGTTCACCGGTGCCGGGTATACCGACATCAACGCGGTGCTGCCGGCCAAGCTGATCCTGATGGCGATCGCGCTGATCTGTGCGGCCGCAGTCTTTTCCGCGATCGTGCTGAAGGACTTGCGGATCCCGGCGATCGGCTTGGTCCTACTGCTGCTGTCGTCGTTGATCGTGGGCGCCGGCTGGCCGTTGGTCGTCGAGCAGATCAGCGTGAGACCCAATGCCGCGCAAAAAGAAAGCGAATACATCGGCCGCAGCATCACCGCGACACGGCAAGCGTACGGCCTGACGTCCGACCAGGTGACCTATCGCAATTACAGCGGCGACAGCCAGGCCACCGCCCAGCAGGTGGCGGCCGACCGGGCGACGACCTCGAATATCCGGTTGCTTGACCCGACGATCATCAGCCCGGCGTTCACCCAGTTCCAGCAGGGCAAGAACTTCTACTTCTTCCCCGACCAGCTGTCGATCGACCGCTACCTGGACCGCAACGGCGCGTTGCGTGATTACGTAGTCGCGGCCCGAGAACTCAACCCGGACAGGCTGATCGACAACCAGCGCGACTGGATCAACCGGCACACCGTCTACACCCACGGCAACGGTTTCATCGCCTCTCCGGCCAACACAGTGCGCGGCATCGCCAACGATCCCACCCAAAACGGTGGCTACCCAGAGTTTCTCGCCAACGTCGTCGGCGCCAACGGCAGCGTGGTGTCGGACGGGCCGGCCCCGCTCGACCAGCCCCGCATCTACTTCGGGCCGGTCATCTCCAACACCTCGGCCGACTACGCGATCGTCGGCCGCAACGGCGCCGACCGCGAATACGACTACGAGACCAACACCGAAACCAAGAACTACACCTACACCGGACTCGGGGGCGTCCCGATCGGTGACTGGCTATCCCGAAGCGTGTTCGCCGCCAAGTTCGCCGAGCGAAACTTCTTGTTTTCCAGCGTGATCGGTTCCAACAGCAAGATCCTGTTCAACCGTGATCCGGCCGCGCGGGTGGAGGCGGTGGCGCCGTGGCTGACCACCGACAGCGCGGTCTACCCGGCGATCGTCAACAAGCGTCTGGTGTGGATCATCGACGGCTACACCACGTTGGACAACTACCCGTACTCCGAACTGACGTCGTTGGAGTCCGCGACGGCCGACTCCACCGAGGTCGCGTTCAACAAGCTCGGGCCCGACAAGCAGGTCTCCTACATCCGTAACTCGGTGAAGGCCACGGTCGACGCCTACGACGGGACCGTGACGCTCTACCAGCAGGACGAGCAGGATCCGGTGCTCAAGGCCTGGATGCAGGTGTTCCCGGGCACGGTCAAACCCAAGAGCGACATCAGCCCCGAACTGGCCGAGCATCTGCGTTATCCCGAGGACCTGTTCAAAGTGCAGCGGATGCTGCTGGCGAAGTATCACGTCAACGACCCCGTGACGTTCTTCTCCACCTCGGATTTCTGGGACGTGCCGCTGGATCCGAATCCGACGGCCAGCAGCTATCAGCCGCCGTATTACATCGTCGCGAAAAACATTGCGAAGAACGACAATTCGTCGTCATATCAGTTGACGAGCGCGATGAACAGATTCAAGCGCGACTACCTGGCCGCTTACATCAGCGCCAGCTCCGATCCCGCGACGTACGGCAAGATCACGGTGCTGACCATCCCCGGTCAGGTCAACGGTCCGAAGCTGGCCAACAACGCAATCACCACCGACCCGGCCGTGTCTCAAGACCTGGGAGTGATCGGGCGAGACAACCAGAACCGAATACGGTGGGGCAACCTGCTGACTCTGCCGGTCGCGCAGGGTGGACTGCTGTACGTCGAACCCGTCTACGCCTCTCCGGGAGCCAGCGACGCTGCCTCGTCGTACCCGCGGTTGATCCGGGTTGCGATGATGTACAACGACAAGATCGGCTACGGGCCCACCGTCGGTGACGCGCTCACCGGGTTGTTCGGGCCAGGCGCGGGTGCGGCCGCGACGGGGATCGTTCCCACCGATGCGGGTGCCCCGGCGACTCCGCCCGCGAGTCCACCGACCCCGGCCCAGGCGCCCGGCCCGAACAACCCGCCCACGGCGGTGCCGCCGGCGCCGGATGGGGTGACGACGCTGTCGCCCGCGAAAGCCGCTGTCCTGCAGGAGATTCAGACCGCGATCAACGCCGCGCGCGACGCGCAGAAGAAGGGTGATTTCGCCGGATACGGAGCCGCGCTGCAGCGGCTCGACGACGCGATCACCAAGTACAACAACACGAAGTAGCCGCTTTCACGCGCAGGCGGTGCGGAACCGGTCCCGGTAGGCCTTCGGGCTGATGCCCAGGTGGTTGACGAACACGCGGCGCAGCGTTTCGATGCTGCCGAAACCCGCGAGATGCGCTGTCTCCGTGACGGTCCGGCCGGCTTCGAGCCCGGCACGCGCGAAGTCGATTCGAACCAACTCGACATAGCGCGCCGGTGTCATCCCCAGCTCCGACTGGAACAGCCGGGTCAGCTGCCGGGTGCTCAGCGACGCCTTGGCGGCGAGCTTGGACACGCTGTGGTCGAGAGCGGGATTGGCCGCGATCGCATCGGTGACCGTGCGCAGCGGCGATCCCGCCGGCGGGTCGGCCTCGACCAGCACCGAGAACTGCGATTGGCCGCCCGCGCGTTTGAGGTAGACGACCAACCACCGGGCCACGTCACGGACCAGCTCTGTCCCGTAATCCATTTCGACCAACGCCAGTGCCAGGTCGATGCCCGAGGACACGCCCGCGGAGGTGTAGACGTCGCCGTCGCGCACGAAGATCGCGTCCGGCTCGACGGTGACATCTCCGAAGGCCCGGGCCAATCGCCGGGTCTCGTGCCAATGGGTGGTGGCGCGCCGGCCGTTGAGTAAGCCGGCCCGCGCGAGGACGAACGAGCCCGTGCAGATGGACGCCAGCCGCCGGGTTCGCGGCCCCACCGATCGGACCGCCTCCACGAGCGCGGGATCGATCGCTTGCGTTGGCAGACTGTCGCTGCCGGCGACCATGACGGTATCGGCGGAATCGATGGCCGAAAGGCTGTCGGTGACGCCCAATCGTGTCCCGATCGAGCTGGTCACGTCGTTGCCGTCCACGGACGCGATCTTGAGTTGATAGTCGGCGCCGAACCGGTTGGCCTCGACGAACACTTCGCCCGCCCCCGCGACGTCCAACAGCGTTACTCCGTCGAAGACGACGATTACCACCACTCGCGAACGCGCTTCGGCCACCGATCCATTGTGTCGTTTTCTGTGGAGAAGACGGCAGGAACGACGACGGTCGGTTTGCCCGTATGCCCGCAAACTGACTGGCAACACCAACGAGGAGGCAAATCATGGATATTCAGATGGTGGACACCATTGCCGACATCGCGATACCCGACACCGCATTGGTGCGGGCGATCACCGCCCACATCCGCGGGGCAGAAGACGACCTGCTCTTCGACCACTCCCGCCGGGTGTTCCTGTTCGGTGCTTTGCAGGGACGCCGTCGCGGACTGCAACCGAACCTGGAGTTGCTCTACGCCGGGGCGATGTTCCACGATCTCGGCCTCACCGAGCGTTACCGGACCTCGCAGCTGCGTTTCGAGGTCGACGGAGCCAACGCGGCACGTACCTTCCTGCTCGAGCATGATGTCGACCAAGCCGACGCCGACAAGGTGTGGCTGAGCATCGCGTTGCACACGACTCCCGGCATCCCCGAGTTCCTGGCACCCGAAGTCGCCCTGGTGACCGCGGGCGTTGAAACCGACGTACTGGGCATCGACCGCGACGAGCTTTCGCCGCAGGCCCTGGAGGCGGTCACCGCGGCGCACCCGCGCCCGAATTTCAAGCAGCGCATCCTGGCCGCGTTCAACGACGGAATGAAGCACCGCCCACACAGCACCTTCGGCACGGTCAACGACGACGTGCTCGCGCACTTCGACCCGACGTTCGTCCGCGAGAACTTCGTCGAGACCATCCTCAACAACACGTGGCCTGAATAAGCGTTGCAGCGCAAGGGCTTTCCGAGGAGGGTAGGCACATGAACCAAATCGGGGTGACGGTGGTGCGGCCGGGGGAGGGCGACGTCGTGACGCTGCCGGGTTTCGGGGCGGTGTTCAAGCTGTCCGGCAAGACCAACGGGGGTGAGGTGTCCATCGTCGAGCACCCGTTCGCCGTCGGCTTGCTCACCGCGGCGCATCGGCACACCCGTGAGGACGAGCACTCGATCGTGCTGGCGGGCGAGATCGGCTTCCGCTCCGACGACAGCGAGGTGGTGCTCGGACCCGGTGGTTACATCACCAAGCCGCGCGGGCAGATGCACGCGATGTGGAACGCCGGCAGCGAGCCGGGCCGCATCATCGAGATCATCACTCCGGGCGGGTTCGAGAATTACTTCCGCGAACTCGGCGAATTGCTCGTCGAGCACGCCGACGACCCGGCCGGCAAGCCGCTGCACGAACTGCCCGCGTTCGGCGAACTCGCCGACAAGTATGGGCTGATCTACGGCTCGCCGGCCTGGATGGACGACCTCGCGCGGCGGTACGGGCTGAACCCGCCTTCCCATTGAGGTCAGCACCGATACCCCCGCTGAGCCCGCGATTTGGTCGGCTCGACACCGGTTCGGTAACCTTGCATTTACCGACGCGGGGTGGAGCAGCTCGGTAGCTCGCTGGGCTCATAACCCAGAGGTCGCAGGTTCGAATCCTGTCCCCGCTACAAATGTGGTGTCGCAAGACATCGGAATAGCCGCGGACCTCCTTGAGGTCTGCGGCTTTTCCGTTTGGGGCCTTTGGGGCTCCGGTGAGTGCCTTACCACCTGAATCAGTCCGCCTCTTTCCCAGAGGTGGAGTCCGGATGTCCCGGGATAGTTCTCGACGTGAACTGCGGGGTGGAGCCGAGATTGATCGGCTCGGGCGATCGGTGTGATTCGATACTGGCCCTTTTTCCATTCGCCGGTGCCGGGCAGTCTAAGTCCGGAACAACTGATAGGAGAGGATCGACATGACGCAGCCGCAGACGGTGAACGTGGAATACGTGGAGCTGATCGCCCGCGCCGAAGAACTCGAGCGACCGCTTCCGGCGATCCCGCCCACCAATCCGCCAGAGCCGTGTGCCATTTCTTTCGCCAAAGACGCCGCCGCGCAGCTCGCACTTTCCGCTGACGCGGTGCGGTTGTATTTAAAGGGTTGCGAACGGGAATGGAAAGCGCTGGCGAAATCCCTGAGGAAGGCGGCGAAAGCCTACCAAGAAGCCGACGAAGTCGCCGCGGATTCCATCAACGACGAAGGGGCCGGAGGCGGGAATTTCCAGCTATTGACCGACGCCGGCCCGGACGAAGATCCTGGCTTTTCGCCGCCGCCGCCACTGCCCTTCTCTGCTCCCTTTGACTATCCTTACTACGAGGTCAGGCAGGCGACGATGGACATCGAAGACGGCGATCAGGGCGTGGCGTTCGCGGCATTTAGCGACGACTGGGACACGTTTCAGCGAACACTCCAGCAGGAAGCCTTACGTTTTCGCCCGTTTGTTTCCTGGGAAGGTGACGCAAGAACCGCCGTGGAGCAGAATTTCGAGCAGCACCGAGCTTGGATATATTCGATGGTGCAATCGTGCACCACGCTCAGTAAGCAGGCCAGCGGGGTCGTTGATGCCCAGAAAAAGCTCAGGGCCGCAAGCGGTTCGGCGGACGAGGATTCGGACGGAAATTATCTGAATCCCGAAGAGCATCCCGGGCCTATTGACATATCAAATTGCGATTATTGGTACAAGTACTATATGGATGCTGACCGGGACGGTCTGCATTACGCAATCGCTTGGTATACACGAATGCAGAAGCAGTCCGAGGGGGCATTGAAGCTTTATGCTGCTAACGCCTCGTTGCCGCTGGCGCCGGTGAACCCCGACATGTTTCCAACCGGGTCCGTTTCCGACTTCGACATGGGAGTCGACACTTTTGGTGACCTGGGCACCCAGGACCTGCCTGATGAGTTGCCCCTGGGCGACGGCTTCGGCGGCCTGGGTGGCATGCCCCCTCTGCCATCGGTCGGGATGCCGCCCAAGCCCGCGGGGTCGATGCTGAGCGATGCCGCCGCAGGGCCGCCGGTCCCAGCAACGGGCTCGGGCCGATCGACCGGTTCAGCGCTCAAACCAGCGTCATTCGGGCGCGGCGGCATCGGCGGTGGCGTGCCGACCGTGCCGCTGATGCCCCCATCCACTCAGGAACCGTCGCCGGCCCCGGCGGCGAACGGCGCTGCGGGTCCGGGTGTGGGCCGTGGGTTCCCGGGCGCCGGCGCCGCGATGGGCTCGGGCGGCATGGGCGCGGGGCCGATGGCTCCGGCCGGCGCGCAACGGACAGGCACCGAAAAGAGCAAACGCGTGCAAGCGGAGGGGGCGCTCTACACGGAGCGGCGGGCCTGGACCGAGGGAGTCATCGGTCGACGCATCAAGACATCACCCGAAAAGGAAATAGTGAAACCCCTCGCCTACGCACGCCTCGATGCGTGATCGCGCAAGTTGTGTGGGAGCCGGGTTTTCACCGCCCCCGTCAGCCGCTCAGCCGGGGTGATGGCGCAAGTGGTCGGGCTGGGTGACCCAGCACGAGGGCACTTGTGCGGTGAGTGCCAAGTGCACGAAGCGGCTCACCGCGGCGGTCGGGGCTCGATCGGGATTCCATTGCAACGTGTACGGCACGAATTGGCGGGGAACCACGGGTCGAATTAGTGAGTTCACCTCGGCCCCCGCGATAGATCGCGTCTTGAGGATCCAGTCGACGCCGGTCTGCGACGTCCACCGAGCTGCGGACAAATCGAAATCTGCGAGCTCGACGGTGGGCGGCGACGCTCCGGCGGCCGCAAGGGCTTGGCGTTGGGCCAGCGCCCACGCCGGGAATAAGGCCTCGCTGTGAATACCGAGCGTCTCGCCCGCCAAGTCGGCCAGCGCAACCGAATCGCGCGTTGCAAGACGGTGGTCGGTTCGCAATTCCACCAGCAAGGGTTCGCCGCAGAACACTTCGCCAACGACTCCGGGGGGATCTGGCACCAGGCCGCAGGTTATCGCCACGTCGACCGTGCCGTCCGCGACCGCGCGATCGAGATCGGTCAACCACATTCGCCGGACAACGAGTTCGACTTCGGGCGCCGCGGCTTGTAGGGCGACAGCGAGGTGAGGCGCGAGCACCGGCGCGACGGTCGGGGTGATACCCAGGCGCACGGTGCCGGCGTCACCCTGGGCCAGTCGACGCACCGCGGCGGTAGCCGACGCGACCTCGTCGAGAATGACTTTGGCACGACCGAGCAACTCGGTTCCCGCGTTGGTCAAGGCGACCCGGCGGGTGGTGCGCGTCAGCAACGGTGCACCCAGCTCGCGCTCCAACCGCTGCACCAGCTCGCTCAGCGTGGGTTGGCCCATGTGCAGTTTTTTCGCGGCACGTCCGAAATGCAGCTCAATTGCCACTGCCACGAAGGCCTCGAGCTGGCGGAGCTCCACGAACCGATCTTAAAGTGCGTGCGCCGGCCTTCGGGCGGTTCGGCCCCGGGCGCTCACCCGACCACGGTCATCCGCAACAGGTTCACCACGGGCCGCCGACAGGCGCCAGGCGGTTTACGTCCAGGGGGTGGTTCACACTAATGCTGCGTTCGCCTCTCGGGCAGCAGGATCGCGTCCGTCAGGAGCATTGAGGTAACGGTGCATCGTTGCGGCAGTGGACATTCCACTGGATGTCTCGGGCCTGGCCGTCGGCATCGGGGGACTTGGTCAGCGCGCTGTCCAGCTCTAGGCACTACCGCAGTCGTGACATCACCTCGGCCGCCAACAGCTCCAGATGGGCCAGATCAGACAAGTCCAGGACTTGGGCGTAGATCCGTTGCACACCCAGGTCTGTCCACGCGCTCAACTTGTCGACGATTTCGGCGGGGGTACCCACGAGCGGGCTGTTAGAGCGCAGTTCCGCCACGTCGCGGCCGATCGCCGCCGCGCGCCTGGCCACCTCCGAGTCATCGCGTCCGGCGCACAGCACGAACGCGCACGAGTAGACGATCGAGTCGGCCGGGCGGTTGGCCGCCTCCATCGCGGCGCCCACCCGTCGGAATTGAGTTCTGACGACGTCGATCGGGGCAAAGGGGACGTTGAATTCGGCGGCATAAGAGGCCGCCAGTGCCGGGGTGCGTTTGGCTCCGGCGCCCCCGATGATGATCGGCGGATGCGGACGCTGCAGCGGTTTAGGAAGTGCCGGCGAGTCGCTGACTTGATAGTGCTCGCCCGGGTAGTCGAATGTCGCGCCGGAGGGCGTCGTCCACAATCCGGTGACGATGGCCAGCTGTTCGGTGAGCCGGTCGAAGCGTTCGTGCACCGGGGGAAACGGCAGCCCGTAAGCGGCGTGTTCTTTTTCGAACCAACCGCTACCGAGGCCCAATTCGACTCGCCCGCGGCTCATTTCATCCACCTGGGCCACCGCGATCGCTAGCGGTCCCGGGTAACGGAAGGTCGCGGAAGTCACCAGCGTCCCCAGCCGTATGCGTGAGGTCTCGCGCGCGATCGCCCCTAACGTCACCCACGAATCAGTCGGGCCGGGCAAGCCGTCGCCGCTCATCGCCAGGAAGTGGTCGGATCGGAAAAACGCGGCGAAGCCGAGCTGTTCGGCGGTCTGAGCGACAGCGAGTTGATCTGCGTAGGAGGCACCCTGTTGTGGCTCGACGAATACCCGAAAATCCATGGCTTTCTTCGTATCCTGTCTGCGTCGTGGTCATGCCGTGACAGCGTCAGGTGCGCTGGCGACTATGCCCACGCTAGCCGAACTCGCACCACGGGCGGCGCGCTCGACCCCGTCGCGCGGCTGCGGCCAACCTGATGCTGGGGCTGTTGGCAACGACCACGAACTCCCCGTGCGTGAGCAAAACGCGCTAAAGCCGAACCGTCGTCTACCGCGGCAGCACGGCCTCGATGGCGGTGACGACCTCGGGGGCGTCGGGCTCGGTGCGAGGCCGGAAGCGGTTGGTCACCGCACCGTCGGGGGAGAGCAGGAACTTCTCGAAGTTCCACTGGATGTCTCCCGCCTGGCCGTCGGCATCGGCGGCCTTGGTCAGTTCGGCATACAACGGGTGGCGGTCGTCGCCGTTGACGTCGGTCTTCGCCAGCAGCGGAAACGTCACTCCGTAGGTCGTCGAGCAGAAGTCCTGAATCTCATCGGCCGTGCCCGGCTCCTGGCCCATGAACTGATTGCACGGGACGCCGACCACCGTCAGGCCGCGGTCGCCGTAGTCCTTGGCCAACTTCTCGAGGGCCGTGTACTGCGGCGTCAGCCCGCATTTCGAGGCCACGTTCACGACCAGCGTTGCGCCGTCGGACAATTCGGCCAGCGTGGTCGGTTGGCCGTCGAGGGTGGTCAGGGCGATGTCTTTGAGAGTCACGCCGATGACGCTAACGCACCGAACCGATCCAGGGCTACGGCTGTTCGCCAGCATCAGAAGTGGGTAACCGCTGCGGTAACGCGCGGGACGTTTCAACAACAGGTTGCTAGCTGGGAAGGCGGGATCGAATGGCTGATCAAGAGGGAAGCCGGTGGGACGTCAGTATCAAGAGCAACGCGGTTTGCCTTGAGCGCATCTCCGACAAGGAAAACCAGGTCTTCGAAGATTCGTTGTCGGCGCAGGAGGCCAAGAAGCTGGGCGCGCTCCTGACCAAGTTCGCCGACAAGCTCGACGAGTCCGAGGACTCTGACGATGCCGACGACGCCGACGAGTCCGACGACGAGGACAAGTCGCAGGACTAGACGACGACACGTCGCCGATCATCGTCAAAATACGTTTCGACCTGCAATTGCTCGGATTGCTCTAGCCCGTCGATAACGGTCATTTCGCTGGCCGCATCGTCGTACGCTCATTGCGATGCTGGCAAAGTCCGAGATCCGGTTCCTGCGCGTCGGCGACCGCCGCGTGGCGTTCGACGTACGCGGGGACGGTCCGCCGCTGGTGGCTCCGGCGTGGTGGGTAAGCCATCTCGAACTCGACTGGGAGGGCGCCGGCTTCCGGCAATTCTGGGAGGCCGTCGCCGACGGCTACACCCTGATCCGCTACGACCGGCTCGGCGTCGGCATGTCGGACCGCACGGTCGAAGATTCGGACCTGACCCTGGACGGGGAAGTGGCCATGCTGCGCGCGCTCCTCGACGAGCTGGGCTACGAACGCGTATCGCTGCTGGGCGGATCCTGCGGGAGCTGCACCGCAATCGCTTATGCCGCAACGTATCCCGAACAGGTCGGGCGGTTGGTGTTGTACGGGTCCTACGCCGACGGCTCGGCTATTACCGCACCCGAAGTGGGCGACGCGATCGTCGCGGCGGTTCGCGCGCATTGGGGACTCGGCTCCCTTCTGCTCAGCAACATGTTCCTCGGCGCTGCCGACTCAGCAGAGCACGAACGTTTTGCGCAGTTGCAGCGCGAGGCCGCGACCGCCGAGGCCGCCGCCTCGTTGTTGCGCCTCGTCTATCGCCTCGACGTACGGGCGTACCTGCCCAGGGTCAGCGCCGAAACGCTGGTGGTACATCGACGCGACGATCGGGCGGTGCCGCACCGGCTCGGTCGCGAGGTCGCGGCCGCGATTCCGGGCGCCGCCTTGACCTCGCTGCCCGGCAGCGCGCACTTCCCCTGGCACGGTGACGTGGATTCCGTCGCGCGCGCATGCCGGGCGGCGCTGGGGCCGCTGGACCCTCTGTCCCAGGGGCACACCCGCGAGGCGGAGCCCGGCCTGCTCTCCGCCCGCGAACGCGAGGTTCTCGGCTGCCTCGCGCACGGTCTGAACGATCGCGAGATCGCCGAGCAGCTCGTGCTGAGCCCGCACACGGTGCACCGCCACGTCGCGAACATCCGCCGCAAGCTAGGGCGCACCTCACGCGCGGCCGCCGTTGCCGAGGCGGCGCGTCTCGGACTTCTCTGACCTAGCCGAAACGGGCCATCGCTGCAAGATGGCCGTCTTGGGCGATGCGCGCACCCCGTGGCGGCTTCTACGTTATGCGCCATGACACAGACCGTTACCGAACTGGAAATGCGCCCGCCGTCCGCGGCCTGGCTGCGGATCATGGCGCTGGTGTACGACCCGTTCGTGTGGGTCGGCGAGCTGGCGGGCATGCGCCGCCGGCGGCGCACGCTGGTGAGTGCCGCGCGGGGGCGCGTCGTCGAGATCGGCGCGGGAACGGGACTGAACATCGCGCACTATCCCGACGACATCGATGATCTGGTGCTCATGGAGCCCGAGCCGGCCATGCGCCGAAAGCTCGCGCGCCGCTTGCATCGGCATGCCCGTCCGGCGCGAATCGTCAATGCACCCGCGGAGTGCTTGCCGCTGACCGATGAGTCGGTGGATACCGTTGTCTCGACGCTTGTCCTGTGCACCGTCGAGAATCCCGAGCGTGCCTTGCGCGAGATCGCCCGCGTGTTGCGCCCGGGTGGGCAGTTGCTGTTCGTCGAACATGTGCGGGCGAATTCTCGGTTGCTTGCGGCGTGGCAGGACTACCTGTTCCGCCCGTGGCGTGCTTTCGCCGGTGGCTGCTGCTGCAATCGCCCGACCGGGGAGCTGATGCGTGCGTGTGGATTTGCTGTCACGGCGGAAAGTTTCGTATGGCGCGGAATGCCGCGGATTGTGCATCCGCTCTTGACGGGGCGGGCAACTCGCTAGTCTGTGTGACTACCCCCGTTTTCATCACAATTCCACGACGTCCAACTGTGACCTCGGTCGCTAGCATCGGGTGGACTTGCCGAAAATTGATCGGCAGGACCTCCGCGACGCTTCATCAAGATGCTTCCGGATATTTCTGTCTTGCTTAGCAATTGGCAACCGACAGGACATCGCCGGACGTTGCGATGCGCGCGCGGAGCCCGGTGTGAAAAGAGGACGATGGAGTCTGCTGGAGTGCTGTCGCGCGATCGGATCGTTGCCAGTCCAGGATGGAGTAGGTGGCTCGTGGCGCCCGCCGCGCTCTCGATACATTTAGCGATCGGCAGCGTTTACTCCTGGAGCGTGTTCAAGCTCCCACTGCACGAATCGCTGAGGGCATCTGGCCTTTTGAGTGCCATGCCGTTCACGCTGGGCATCGTCATGCTAGGCGTGTCGGCAGCCGTCTTCGGCACCGCGGTCGAACGGCGAGGCCCCCGTTGGGCGATGTTCGTGGCGACCGTCTGCTTTTGCGGCGGTTTGCTCGTTTCGGCGGTGGCGGCCGATATCGGCCAGATGTGGCTGGTCATCCTGGGCTACGGAGTCATCGGCGGAATTGGACTCGGGATCGGTTACATCGCACCGGTTTCCACATTGATGAAGTGGTTTCCCGACCGGCCGGGCATGGCGACCGGATTCGCCATCATGGGGTTCGGCGGCGGTGCGCTGATCGCCTCGCCGTGGTCGTCGCAGTTGATGAAGTGGTTCGGTACCGACCGCCATGGGCTGGCGGCGACGTTCTTGGTCATGGGCCTGGTGTATGCGGTCTTCATGTCGGTGGGAGTCCTCCTGGTTCGCGTGCCACCGCACCAATGGGAACCGCCGATCGTCAGGGTGGCAGCGTCGAAGATCCCGCATGCGGCGGGGCCCGACCGCACCGCCAATGAGGCGATCAAGACGCCCCAGTTCTGGTTGTTGTGGATTGTGTTGTGCTTCAATGTCACTGCGGGCATTGGCATCCTGGAACGGGCAACGCCGATCTACCGAGACTACTTTCCGCATGCGGCCTCGCCCACGGCCTTGACCGCGGCGGCGGCGGGCTTCGTCGCAATGCTGTCGCTGGCCAACTCGGCCGGACGCATACTCTGGTCCACGGCTTCGGACACGGTGGGCCGCAAGAACATGTACCGGCTCTATCTCGGTGTCGGGGCGATCCTCTACGCCGTCTTGATCGTCGCGCAGAACGCGAGCAAGCCGCTGTTCCTGGTGATCTGCATCCTGCTGCTGTCTTTCTACGGCGCGGGGTTCGCGACGGTGCCGGCCTATCTACGCGACCTGTTCGGCTATCTAGAAGTCGGGGCGATCCACGGCCGGCTGCTTACCGCGTGGTCGACCGCGGGCGTGCTCGGGCCGGTGATTGTCAACGCGATTGCCGACAATCGCATCGCCGCCCATGTGGTGGGTCCGCAGCGATACCGCTGGTCGTTCACGATCATGGTGATCCTGTTGCTGATCGGCCTGGTGTGCAACGAGCTGATTCGTACGCCGCGCCCCCCGAGTTTCATCGTGTCGGCGGTCGATACGCGAAAACCCGAGAGTGTGATTTCCGGGGAGGCTACCCAATGACCACCGGCCGATGGGTCGCCGGGGCCTCACCGCGCGGCACGCTGCTGGGTCTTGCCAGCTGGTTGTGGGTCGGAGTGCCATTCGCCTACGGCGTCTACGAGCTGGTGGCGAAGATCCCGGCTCTGTTTGCGAACTGACTCGACGTCGGAGGGAATAGCCTCGCTCGGGTTGCGCGTTCACCCGCCATGGGCTCATTCACCGAAAGCGAACGTCAGGAATTCCTCGAAGCCAAGCATGTTGGCGTGTTGTCCGTAGCCGCCGACGACGGCCGTCCGCCGGCCAGCGTTCCGATTTGGTACGACTACGCCCCGGGCGGAAACATCCGAATCAACACCGGAGCGTCGTCTCGTAAGGCCAAGCTCATCGAGCGGGCCGGAGTGGTGACACTTGTCGTGCAGCGCGAGGAACTGCCGTATCAATATGTGGTCGTCGAGGGCACCGTGGTCGACACCACCAAGCCGGCCCCGTTGGCCGTGCGCGAGGAGATCGCGATCCGCTACCTCGGCGAGGAAGGCGGGCGCGCGTTCGTCAGCAGCATGGAGAATGACGAAAGCGTATTATTCACCGTGCGCCCGGATCGCTGGATCACCGCTGATTTCTCCGATGCGTTCTAAGCGCATGCCTTCCGTGGCAAACAGTTAATGGATTGCGTTTCGCCAGCGACGGGCTGCTCGGGCGCGTAATTGCTGTTTAGGCGATCCTTGTGAGGGTATTCCCTAACGACTTCTCACGAGGAAAGGACCTCGACATGTTGCACTCGGTTATTCTGGCTAGTTCGGATCCGCTTGCGGCGGGGTTCATTCTGCGCGGGATCAAGGGTATATTCGTCGCGATTGGCAGCGTGATCGCCGCGATAGTGTGCGGCCTCATCGCCGCCATGAAGGGTCGCAATCCGTTGGGATGGGGACTTCTCGGGCTCTTCTTCTCGATCCTTACCCTGATCGTTGTCATCGTCATTCCGAGCAAAAAGTCATAGCGCGGCCAGCAAATCGCCGGGTGCCCTTTGCGCGCCCCTATCGAATTGCCGGGTCGACGCGCTCATGCGCGGTCAGTAGTAAGTGGTCGAAGTCCGACTGGGCGCTGACGCGGGGACCGAGGGTGCGGAAGTCTTCGCAGATCTGTTCGGCGAGCAACCGCAGCTTGATGTTGGCCTCCTGGGACAGCCACTTGAGCAACTCGAAGGCCGGACCATCGGCGATGCCGTAGACCAGCATCAACATTCCTTTGGCCTGCTCGATGCCGGCACGCTGTTCGGCGATCTCGGCCAGCTTCGCGGTGACGAGGTCTTCACGTTCCTGGTCGGGCGGTGCAGAAACGTCGACGTAAAACCCATGGGTTCCGATGACTTCACCCTGGCCATCGCGCAGTTGGTCACCGACGACCACGACCTGATGGACCTGTCCGCCGGTGTCGATAATCCGGTGGCGCGTGCTGAACGCCTGATGGGTGTTGAGGATCTGATCGATGGTTGCCGCGACCTGCCCGCGGTCGTCCGGGTGTTTGTGGGACAGCACCAGCTCGGTGGTCGGGGTCACGGTGCCGGCCTCGTACCCGTGCAACCGCTGTACCTGTTCTGACCACTCCCAGCGCTGGTCGGAGAAGTAGAACCGGAACCAGCCCGCTCGATGCGGCGCACCGCCGGCCAGGGCTTGTTCGACGTCGGCCGATTGGCCGTTGAGGTCCCAATTCATCGCGGACTTCGTCTCCTCGGGTTCAGATCACCGACACGACCGACCGCCGCCACACGTGCACGGTCCAGCCCACAGAGGCAAGGAAGATGCGAGAACTCGCGAGGCCACGGCGTCGATATGTAGGGCGCTGGTTGTTCAACGCCGAGGGCGAGTCAAATCATGACATAAGGGTCGGCGCTGCTGGGCCGGAGGCGGGTGCGGCGCCGGTCCCCGAAGTCGGCCGCCGCCCCGCCCCAACCAGCCGATTAGGCGTTGATGACCTCCCGTTGGTCGATGGCCTGGCGTCCCTCGCCGCGGCCGATGTTGATCTTGCGGGGTTTGGCTCTTTCGGCCACCGGGATGCGTAGGCGCAGGACGCCTTCGGTGTAGGACGCCTCGATCTTGTCGGTGTCGAGGTTGTCGCCGAGCACCAGCTGTCTGCTGAACACGCCGCGGGGCCGCTCGGTGGCGAGCATCTCCCGGTTGGGATCGAGAGCCGGACGCTCGGCCCGCACGGTCACCACATTCCGCTCGATGTCGATGTCCAGCGAATCGGCGTCGATTCCCGGCAAGTCGAACTCGACGACGAATTCCTCGCCCTCGCGCCAAGCGTCCATTGGCATCACCGCGGGGCGGGCGGCCGTGCCCAGTACTTGTTGGGCGAACCGGTCCAGGTCCCGGAAGGGGTCGGTACGCATCAGCATTGCAGCCATCTCACACTCCAATCTGTTGCCATGGTGTTGAATTTACCTGTGCCATCTGGCATAGGTTTTGTATATCACCGTCGAAAGTTCAGTGCAAGTGTGATAAACAGGTTTTCTGTGCGAGCAAGCGAGGAGGTGCTCGATGACCGACATCCCGGACGAGACCAGCGCGCCGTCGCCTGACCATGGCGTGTACGGCATCTCGGTCGCCGCTGAGCTGTCCGGCGTTGCCGTGCAGTCGCTACGTCTCTACGAGCGCCACGGCCTTCTGATGCCTTCTCGCAGCGATGGCGGAACCCGGCGCTACAGCGCCGACGATTTGGCGCGACTGCGGCGCATCAGCGCGCTGGTCGATGCCGGCGTCAACCTGGCCGGCATCGCGCGCATCCTCAGCCTCGAAGACGACAACGCGGAACTATCCGCGGCGAACTCCGATCTGCGCTCGAGCAACCGCACCTTACGCTCAGCTGCGAAAGTCGGGAAATCCAAAGGGAAGAAATGAACTAGAACTATGCGACCACGCGGAATCGTTGCGCGGTGGGGTCGGCGCCGACCGCGCCGACAATCCTGAGTGCCGCAGCACGCCTACGCCAAGGCGCAACAGGCAGCGGAAAGCTAGGCAGCGCAACAGAGTTCGCAGTCATTTTTCAACGTTGAAGAATGAGTCGCCGTCCTCCGGCGTGCCGTCGATCTGGCCGCGTTCGCGACCGTGAGCCTGCGGGTCGATGCGGTCTAGCTCGTCGTCGCTCACCAACTCCACCTCGTCGGATTCGTCTGAATACCTGGATGACTGGCCGACCCCCGAATCGTCGGGAGTTTCCGCCGCGAGTTTCTCGTCGAGTGACTCGTGATCGTCGGCATCGATCCACCGGTTCGGCGGGTCTACGACTTCGTCACCGTCGTCGTTGCGCACCTCGTCGGAATCGAGGCTTTCGGACTGGTCCAGCATGTCGTCGTTGTTGCTATCCACACTGGCCGATTGCCCGACGGCACAGGGGATTAAACGCCGGTGTCGCCCGGTCCGGGTGATCAGGAGCTTTCGTTAACGGGCCCTACCTTCGTTATTTGGCTTCGTGACCGATGATTCCGATTCGCCAGCGTCAATAAGGTTTTGGGTCATGGCTCCCGCGGGTGAAACAGAACTAGGCGCGGCTTATGATTGCGCCAAGCACCACGGTCACGCTCAATAGGCTGATCGCCCCCCCCCGCGGTGCGGGGGAGGCCCGGCTCCCTTGAGGGGGTATGGCATGGACGGCAACAACACCATCGTCGCGGAATTGGCAGAGCTGGTTGCCAGCATCGAGCGCCAGAGCACCGCAACCGAGACCGGGCTCCAAGAGCTCATCGAACGCGGCACGGCGCATATCGCCCGTTGCCAATACGCAGGAATCACCCTGGTCGACGCGGGCAAAGCGATCACCAATGTGGTTGCCACGCATCGCTACGCGACGGAACTCGACGCCGCGCAGCAGCGCTACCGGGAAGGGCCGTGCGTCGCGGCCGCTTGGGAGCACCACATGATGTACGTCGCGGATCTCGGCGCAGACGAACGTTGGCCCCGTTATCAACAATTCGCCCTGGAGAACACGCCGATCCGCTCCGTATTGTCCTACGAGCTGTTCGTCGACGGCAGCACGACGGCGGCGCTGAATTTCTATGCCGAGCAACCACATGCATTTCCCGACGAATCGGTTGAGCTCGGCGGCGTCTTCGCCACCCATGTCGCGCTGGCGTGGTCGATGATGCGGCGCAAAGACCAATTTCGCAGCGCTCTGGCATCGCGGGACCTCATCGGTCAGGCCAAAGGCGTGATAATGGAGCGATTCAACATCGATGCCGTCGAGGCATTCGAACTCCTGACCCGGCTATCGCAGCAATCCAATCGCAAGCTGATTGATCTGGCCGAGGCGTTGATCGAGAGCGAACATCCGCTCAAGGGCCGGCATCGGCCTTAGTGCTCGATCGGGAAGGGTACGGTCCGGCGCTCGGCGATGAGCCGTTCGCCGAGGTCATAGTCGTCGTCGGCGTTATGGGTCAGCACCCCGACCACCGTATCGCCCGACTCGTACCACACGGTGAACCCGTCGCGGTGCTCGCGTAACTGGCTGCGTTCGTAGCCGTCACCCCAGGCGTGATACTTCAGGGTCGCGTCGCCCACTGACGTCCAAAACCCCGGCACGCCAACCCATTTGGTAGGCCAGCTTGCTGCGCACGCTCCCGCGATCGCGCCTTGGTCACTCGCGTCTTGCCAGTGTTCGACGACCAGGTGACGTCCCGCGACCTCATGGTGCGCCAAGGCGACGTCGCCGGCAGCGTAGACGTCGGGTGCCGTGGTGCCCATGTCGGAGCCGACGACGATCCGCGAGTCACGCATCTGCAGTCCCGCCTCGGCGGCGATGCGGCTCTGCGGCGCGACGCCCGTCGCCGCGAGCACCAGATCGCAGTCGATGGTGACGCCATCGTCGAGCCGGACACCCGCATTGGTGATTTCTTCGACAGCGACCCCACCGATATGGCGAGCCCCGGCACCTGTCACCAGATCGCGCAGCCGTTCGGCGGCCTGGCTGCCTAACCGCTTCTCCTGCGGAAGTGCTTCTGGGGCAACCAGAGTCACTGAGACATTGCGCAATGCCAGGGAAGCTGCGGCCTCGCAGCCGATGAAGCCGGAGCCGATCACCACGGCGGAGTCGGCGTTGTCCGCGGCGTGGCGCAGCGCGGTCGCGTCGGCCAGGGAGCGCAATAGCAGGGCCCGCTGACCGCCGGGCACGGGTGGGGCCTGCGGCGCCGCACCGCACGCCAAGATCAAGCTGCCGTACGTGTGCCGCTGGTCGCCGACGTAGAGCGTGCGCGCAGCGAGGTCCAGGCGATCGACTCGGGCGTCCGTGGTGAGCTCGATGCTCCGCTCGGCGAACCACTGCGCATCGTGCAGTGCTACGTCCTCGGTCTGACCGCGCAGGTACTCCTTGCTCAGCGGTGGGCGCGCGTAGGGCACGTCGACGTCTGCGGTGAGGATGTGCACCGGCAAGTCCGCGTTGTGCTCACGAAACGACTCCGCCGCCGCTACCCCTGCCGGCCCGCTGCCCACGACGATCAATCCGGAGTCGACCATTACGGCGTGATACCCGCACAGCGGAGGCTAAACCGGTGCCTTGTTTTGACGACCCCGACGCGGGTAGCCCGCCGTGTATGAAAGCCGTGACCTGGCAGGGCAAGCGCGACGTGCGCGTCGAGTCGGTGCCCGACCCGAAAATCGAACAGTCCACCGACGCCATCATCGAGGTGACTTCGACCAACATCTGCGGGTCGGATCTGCACCTGTACGAAATTCTCGGGGCGTTCATGAACCCGGGTGACATCCTCGGCCACGAGCCGATGGGGATCGTCCGCGAGATTGGTCCGGAAACCGGCGACCTGCAGGTCGGTGATCGGGTGGTGATCCCGTTCCAGATCTCCTGCGGCAGCTGTCACATGTGCCACCACGAACTCTTCACCCAGTGTGAAACCACCCAGGTGCGCGAACAGGGCATGGGCGCAGCGCTTTTCGGCTACTCCGAGCTCTACGGCTCAGTACCGGGCGGGCAGGCCGAGCTGCTGCGCGTTCCGCAGGCCCAGTTCACCCACATCAAAGTGCCTGTCGGGCCGCCGGATTCGCGGTTCGTATATCTCTCGGATGTGTTGCCGACCGCATGGCAGGCGGTCGACTACGCCAACATCCCGGACGGTGGCACGGTGGCGGTGCTCGGGCTGGGGCCGATCGGTGACATGGCCGCCCGCATCGCCGATCATCTCGGATACCGCGTTATCGCGGTGGACCTGGTGGCCGAACGCCTGGCTCGCGCCGCGAAGCGGGGCATTCACACCATCGACATCGGGCACCTCGACGTTTCGCTGGGTGACGCGATCCGCGACCTGACCGACGGGCGTGGAGCCGATTCGGTGATCGACGCGGTGGGCATGGAGGCGCACGGCTCACCCACGGCCAAGTTCGCCCAACAGGCGACCACCGTGCTGCCGGATGCGATCGCCAAGCGCTTGATGCAGACCGCCGGTGTGGACCGGCTCAATGCGCTGTATTCGGCCATCGACATCGTTCGCCGCGGTGGGACGATCTCGCTGATCGGCGTCTACGGCGGAATGGCCGACCCGCTCCCGATGCTCACGCTTTTCGACAAGCAGTTGACCCTGCGCATGGGGCAGGCCAACGTGAAGAGGTGGGTCGACGACATCATGCCGCTGCTGACCGACGACGACCCGCTCGGCGTCGACGACTTCGCCACTCACGTCCTGCCGCTCGACCAGGCCCCGCACGGCTACGAGATCTTCCAGAAAAAGCAGGACGGAGCGGTAAAGGTTATGCTCAAGCCATGAGCTGTACTGCCCGAGTCGCGAAATAACAAGTGCACTATGGCGTTTCGCACAGTTGTTTGATCGCGGCATGTCTCGGGTATCAAGTGCGCCATGACTAGAGCCGACGCGCCTGTTCCCACGCCCACCGGTGAATTGTGGCCGGGCAAGGCGTACCCGCTGGGCGCCACGTACGACGGCGCCGGCACCAATTTCGCGCTATTCAGTGAAGTGGCTGAGCGCGTGGAGTTGTGCTTGTTCGACGCCGACGGCACGGAGACGCGAGTAACGCTGCCCGAGGTCGACTACTACGTCTGGCACGGCTACATCCCGGCCATCGAGCCCGGTCAGCGCTACGGCTACCGCGTCTATGGCCCTTACGAGCCCACCGAAGGTTTGCGCTGCAACCCCAACAAGCTGCTGCTGGACCCGTACGCGAAGGCCATCGACGGAACGTTCGACTGGAACCAGTCGCTGTTCAGCTACAACTTCGGCGATCCTGACAGCCGCAATGACGACGACTCCGCGACGAGCATGCCGAAGTCCGTGGTGATCAACCCGTACTTCGACTGGGGCAACGACCGTCCGCCGTCTCACGAATACGCCGACACCGTCATCTACGAGGCACACGTCAAGGGCCTGACGCAGACTCATCCGGACATTCCCGACCAGATCCGCGGAACGTACGGCGCCATCGCGCACCCGGTGATCATCGACCATCTCAAAGGTCTGGGTGTCACCGCTATCGAGCTGATGCCGGTGCACCACTTCGCCAACGACTCCACGTTGGTCGACCGCGGACTGTCGAATTACTGGGGCTACAACACAATTGGCTTTTTTGCGCCCGATTTCAAATACACCAGCTCGGTGTCACCGGGTGGTCAGGTGCAGGAGTTCAAGGCGATGGTGCGCGCCCTGCACGAGGCCGGTATCGAGGTGATCCTCGACGTCGTCTACAACCACACGGCCGAGGGCAACCACCTGGGGCCGACGTTGTCGATGCGCGGCATCGACAACCAGGCGTACTACCGGCTGGTCGACGACGACAAGCAGTACTACATGGACTACACCGGCACGGGAAACAGCCTCAACGTCGGGCATCCGCACTCACTGCAACTGATCATGGACTCGCTGCGGTACTGGGTGACCGAGATGCACGTCGACGGCTTCCGGTTCGACCTGGCCTCGACCTTGGCCCGCGAGTTCTACGACGTGGACAAACTTGCGACGTTTTTCGAACTCGTGCAACAGGATCCGACCGTCAGCCAGGTCAAGCTGATCGCCGAACCGTGGGACGTCGGACCCGGCGGCTACCAGGTGGGTGGCTTCCCGCCGCAGTGGACGGAATGGAACGGAAAATACCGCGACACCGTCCGCGACTTCTGGCGCGGCGAGCCGGCCACACTCGACGAGTTCGCCTATCGGCTGTCCGGATCGGCGGACCTTTACGAGCACACCGGGCGCCGGCCGGTGGCGTCGATCAACTTCGTCATCGCCCACGACGGGTTCACCCTGCGCGACCTGGTCTCCTACAACGAGAAGCACAACGAGGCCAACGGCGAAGACAACAACGACGGCGAGAGCCATAACCGTTCGTGGAACTGCGGTGCCGAAGGGCCGACCGACGACGCCGCCGTCAACGAATTGCGCGCTCGTCAGCAGCGCAACTTCCTCACCACGCTGCTGCTGTCGCAGGGCGTCCCGATGATCTGCCACGGCGACGAGCTGGGCCGCACGCAAAACGGCAACAACAACGGCTACTGCCAAGACAGCGAGCTCACCTGGGTCGACTGGGACAATGCCGACACCGGCCTGCTGGAGTTCACCCGCACCGTTTCGGCGCTGCGGGCCCAACATCCGGTGTTCCGCCGGCGGCGATTCTTCTCGGGCAAGCCGGTCGGCCGCCGCGGCCAGGACGGGCTGCCCGACATTGCCTGGTTCGCCCCCGACGGCGACGAAATGACCGACGAGGACTGGGGTGCGAGCTTCGCGAAATCCGTCGCGGTGTTTCTCAACGGGCACGGCATTCCCGACCGCGATACGCGCGGTCAGCGGGTGATCGACGACTCGTTCCTGCTGTGTTTCAACGCCCACTACGAGCCGCTCGAGTTCACCCTCCCGCCGAAGGAATTCGGCGCCTCTTGGCAGGTGGTGGTGTTCACCGGACCTGAGGAGACCACTCCTGCCGACGAGGTGCCCGGGGGCGGCAAGCTGACCGTGGATGCCCACAGCGCGGTAGTGCTGCAGGTGTTGTCCGACGGCGGCTGAATGCGGCCGCCGTCGGACCAGGGCGCGTTATCGGTGACTTTCGGCCGATGATCTGTGACCTTAAGCCCCAGACACGCGTATGCCTTCCCGTGCAAAATGGCGGTTGCGCCGCCGCATGGGAAGGGGCAGCTCGTGCAGAGATCAGACCCCGACGCATGCCTGAACGACGTGGCCTGGTGCCGTCGAGTCGCGTTGTCGATGGTGTTCGTCATCGCGGTTCTGTCATGGGCCGGCTGGGCGGCCGGTGTCGACCGGTTGACCCGCATCCACCCGAACTGGCCGCAGATGATGCCGTGGACCGGCGTCTGGCTGGTGGCGCTGGGAACGGCGATTTGGGCGCAGTCGGGTGACCCATCGCGGGGCCGGGTGTTTGCCGGCCGTGTCCTGGCCCTGGTAGTGGGGGTTTTAGCCCTGACCACGCTGGTCGAGTACGGGACTCACGGGTCCGCCGGCCTGGACGAGGTGTGGTTCGGCGACGCGGTGCGCGCGTCAGGATGGACCTGGCCGGGCCGGCCAAGCGTACAGACTGCGACGTCGTCCGTGCTCCTGGCGACCGCGGCCGGGCTGATGCGGGTGGAGGGCAGGGCTCCGGTGGTCTGGCCCGCGTTCATCGCCGCCGGCGGGGCCATCCCGTTCGTCACGGTCGGGGCCTACCTGTTCGACGCCCTGGCGCTGGTGGGGACCTCGCCGACGACCGGCCAGGCGCTGATGACGGCGCTCGGGCTGTTGCTGCTCGTCGCCGCGATCGTGCTGGCGCGCCCTGACCGGTTTCCGCTCGCTTGGCTGCTCGCCCGGCCCGACAAGGCGTCACTGCTGCGGCTGGCGACGATCCTCGGCGGTTTTCCGGTCGTGGTCGCGGTGGCGCGGCCGATCTTTCTGTGGCTCGGATTCGGTGAGCAGACGGTCTGGACCTTCTCGATTTTGCTGGGCACCGCCACCGTCGGGGCGATTACGTTCTTCTTCATCCAGCGCGAGCAGAAACTGCTGATAGAGAAGGAGCAGGAGAGTAAGGAACGCGCCGAGGCCGAGATGCGCTATCGCATCCTCGCGGACAATGCGGTGGACATCGTCGTACACCTGCGCGGCAGCGAGCTTGCGTGGGTCTCGCCGTCCGTCGAGGCCGCGCTGGGCCTGCCGCCGCAAGCCTGGACCGGCCCGGATCTGGACCGCTACATCCATCCTCAGGACGTCGAGGCCGTCAGTGCCGCGCTGAGCAGGGTCGCGGCCGGTGAAGCGGTCCTGCAACGCTTCCGCGTGCACTCCACCGACGGCGTGTACCACTGGGTCGAAGGCCACGGAAAACCGTACGTCGACGCCGAGGGCAACACCGACGGTCTGATCGCCGCGATGCGCATCATCGACGAGCAGGTCGAGGCCGAGCAGCGGCTGGAACGGCTGGCCCGGTTCGACCCGCTCACCGGCCTGGCGAACCGGGCCGAAGCCATGGGCCGACTCGCCGCGGCACTGGAGCAGACACAGCCCGAAGGAATCAGCGTGGGGGTTCTTTACTGCGACGTCGACCATTTCAAAGAAATAAACGACACCTGGGGACACGGCGTTGGCGACCTCGTGCTCGCCACTTTGGCAACACGGATCCAGAAGAGCGTCCGCCGGGGCGACACCGTCGGCCGGACGGGAGGTGACGAGATTCTCGTCCTGCTGCCCGGTGTGCGCAGCGCCGACGAGCTCACCCGGATCGCCGAGAAAATTCGTTGTGGTGCCGCCGAACCCATCCACGCGTCCGGCAAGACGTTCCGCGCGACCCTCAGTATCGGCGCCACGATTGCATTTCCCGGCGAGTCCGTCGACGCGGTCACCTCCCGTGCGGACGGGGCCATGTACAAGGCCAAGCTGGGGGCCAGGAACACCGTCCAGCAGAGTTAAGCAGCATTGGTCGCGCAAGGTGGCCTTCGACCTCATGGGCGTGTGCCGCAGGCCCTGTCCGCCGCGGAAGCATGACGCGCCCTGATGACTCTCTTGCGGATACCGCAAGCCTGAGGCTCGAATTCTACCCGGCGGTTACGTGTTCCACCCGTGGTGGATACGCTGTGCCTGCAGCGGGCTCGTTACAGGAGAGGGCAAATATGTCACGGACAGTGGTGGTCGGCGCGTCGAGTGGCCTGGGGCGCTGTATCGGAATCGGGCTTGCCCAACGCGGCGATCGGGTCGCGTTGCTGGCCCGCCGGCGTGAGCGCCTCGAGACCGCTGCGAAGGAGGCCGGGCCGGGGGCGATCGCCGTCGAGTGCGACATCACCGACCAGGCCTCGTGCCGGTCGGCCATCGGTGCGGTAGCCGACACTTTCGGCGGCATCGACAACATCGTGTACACCCCGGCCATCAGCCCACTGGTCCGCATGGTCGACACCGACGCCGAGACATGGCGCCGGATTTTCGACACCAACGTGGTCGGGGCGTCGCTGGTGACCGCGGCGGCGATGACCCACCTGACCGATTCGGCGGGCAAGGTGGTGTACCTGTCCTCCGACGCGGGCCCGTACGGTCCGCCGTGGCCTGGGCTCGGCGCCTACGGCGTCAGCAAGGCGGCGCTGGAACGACTCGTCGAGGCGTGGCGATCCGAACACCCCGACGTCGGCTTCACCAACCTGATCGTGGGGGAGTGCGCCGGCGGCGAGGGTGAGGCGGCGACCGGGATGAACGCCGGCTGGGATATGGACCTGACCATGCAGGCCTACCCGCTCTGGGTTTCGCGCGGCTGCATGCCGGGCAAGTTGATGCCCGTCGAGGACCTGATCGACGTGGTCCACACGATCCTTCGCACCAATGCGTCGACGTCGATGCCGCTGGTCGTCGCCCGTGGCGCGCCGTCGAGCCCCGCCGCTTTCGCCGAGGCCAATCAGTCCTAGCTCAGCGACCGGTGAGTTTTTCCCGCACCAGGTCGGTGACGAAGCGAACCGGCGACACCGGCTGGAACGCCAGGGCCGCCTCGGTGAGTGCGTCGCGAGACGCGACGGGCAGCTCGATGTCGCCCGCGGCCACGTTGAACTCGAGCTGTTCGACGCTGGATGCGCCCGGAATGGCGACCACGCCCGGATAGCTGATCAGCCAGGCCAGCGCGACCTGGGCCGGCTTGGCGTCGACTTCCTTCGCGACGTCGCGCAACAACTGCAGCAATGGCTCGAGGCGCCGCAGGTTTTCGGTACCGAATAGCGAATTGATCGCACGGACGCCGCCGGGACGATTGTCGACGCTGTACTTGCCGCCCAGCAGCCCTTGTTCCAGTGGGCTGTAAGCGATCACGACGCGGTTCTCTCGTTCGGCGAACGGCACCAGCTTCTTGAGCGCCTTGGGGAAGGCGAGCGAGAAGTGGACTTGATTGCTGATGACCGGGCGGCCCAGCGCGGCGTCGGCTTTTTGCCAGCGCTCCAGCGAATAGTTCGAGACGCCGGCCGCGCCGATGTCACCGCTGTCGATGAGGTCGCGCATGCCGGGCATGATCACCGAGTCGGGGACCACAGGGTTGGACTGGTGGATCTGGTAAAGCGGGATGCGGTCCAGTTGCAGCCGCCGCGCGCTGGCCCGCTCGCGCTGCTTGATCACAGCCGGGAAGGGTGCGACCGGCATGATCTTGCTGGCCACCGCGACCTCGGCACGTTTGTCGCCGAGCGCCTCGCCGAGAATCCGCTCGCTCTTGCCCAGGCCGTAGACCTCGGCGGTATCGAACAGCGTCACCCCCATCGCCAGCGAGCGCTGCACGATGTCGCGGGCGGCGCCGGCGGCGTACTCGTCCCCGTAACCCCACTCGCGCGAGCCGAATTGCCAGGTACCCAGCCCGATCCGGCTGACCCGGCCTACTCCGTCGACGTCGAGATACTTCATGTGCTCACCGTACTGGGCCGGCGAGCACATGTGATGGTCAGTCGGGGATCTTGTTGAGGACGTAGTTGACGATGCTCACGGCCGTTTGGCGAGGGCCGCTGGCATCGGTGGTGCCGAGGCTGACGACATACAGGTCGACCACGACGTTGGCTTTGGCCGCCGCCGCCCGGACGAATCGCACCTTCAGGCCCTTGGGTGCCAGATCCATCGTGGTGATGCCGTTGCCGGCATCGGCGGGCGGGCTCAGCGACAACGTGTACGTCGGGCCGCCGCGGGCGGTCAGCGTCACCGGTGCTCCGCCGCAATCGCGCCAGCCGTCGACCAGCTTCGTGCCCTGTGTTTGCGCGGTCGGCGAATCGCGAAACGCCATGACCGCCTGGATCACCTGGATCGACTTCAACAGGGTTTGCGTATCGGCGAACGCCTCCGCGCGATATCGCAGCATGGCCTTGAGGTCGTAGGCCTCCGGGGCGCCGGGCATCACGGCGCCCCAGCACTGCGGACGATCGATCGTCGCATCTGTATCGCTTTTACTCGGCCGATCCCAGGTTTGGCCGGCCTCCAGGTTCTGGTCGTTGGTCAGGCTTTTCAGGGCATCCAGCTTGGGCAGCAGCCTGATGACGTCATCCGGCGCCACCTTGGGTGCCGGCGGTGGCTCGGCGGTGGTGCCGGGGGTGGCCGGGATTGCCGGCGCCGCGGTTTGTTGGGGGCGCGAGCCGGACAGCGTGGACAACGTGACCCACCCGATCAACGCGACGACGGTCAGCGTGATGAACGCATATGACAGGGACAACCCAAAGAGTGCCCGGTCACGTCCGAGCTCACCGGTGCGGCGGATCTGCGCGAGGCCGAGATGCCCGAGAAGCGCTCCGAGGGGGGCGAACACAAATGCGAACACCAGCGATAACGTCGCGAAGGTGTTGACGGGCGGGCGCTGCGGCGGCGAAGGTGGCGGCGAGAAGATCGGCGGTCCGACCGGCGGCGGGCCGTACGGAACGCGGCCCAGCGGATCGTAGGTGAGGGACTCCGGGCTAAAGGGATTGTGTCCGAACGGATCCTGAGGGTTCGTCGCGGCCTCCTTGGTCTGGGATCCTGCCCAGACTGTAATACCGGGACCTAGGCCATCGGTAGTTCTGTCGTCAGCTGCGGCGCCACACCAACCGGTGCGCTTATTGAAACTGCGCGTGAAAGCGTTGGCAACCTGGCCTGACCGGTCAGCACGTTTGGTGATTGGGTCGGTGGGTAGCCGACTGGAGCGCGCGAAACAGCCCGCGCGTGACAACCGGACTAATTCGGGAGGATATCGCTATGGCTGACAGTGCCATCATGACGCCCACTGACGTGGTCGACTTTCTTTCCAGTCAGCACGAGCAGATCAAGTCTCTCTTCGCCAAAACGCTTGCGGCGAAGGGCGAGACACGTGAGCAGAATTTCGTCGAGCTGCGGCGACTGCTCGCTGTGCATGAAACCGTCGAGGAAGAAATCGTTCATCCGCGCGCCAAGCGAAAGATTGCCAATGGCGAAGCGGTGGTGGGGCAGCGGCTGGAGGAAGAGCACGAAGCCAAGATCGTCCTGCAGCAGTTGGAGAAGCTCGATGTCGACAGTGAGGAATTCACCCAGCTGCTGACTGGGCTGCGCGACGCCGTACTCGAGCATGCCGAACACGAGGAGAAGGACGAGTTCGCCCGGCTGGGCCAGGAATTGAGCAGTCACGAGCTTGAAACCATGGGCCGCGCCGCCAAGCTTGCCGAGGCGATCGCGCCCACCCGGCCGCACGCGGGGGTCGAGTCGCAAGTGGCCAATCTGGTCGCCGGCCCGTTCGCGGCCATGCTGGATCGGGCTCGCGACGCCATCATCGGTAAGGGCTGACCCGTTTCGGCTCAGTAGGCAGGGTACGCCCAGGGGCATGACGTCCCTGGGCTACTTCCTGTCATGCGAAGGATCGACTCCCGACGAGCTGATCCACCAGGCCGTGCGCTTCGAACGTTTGCGGAGGCCTACCGCATTCGTCTATGACCTGCGCAGCGCCCGGGAAGCAGCAGGTATGCCGTCAGTAAGCTAACGCGGCACTCGCCGTCGGATGGATCGGAAGCAGGCCGTCGAACCCGCACACGTCGACGAAGCGTTTCAACCGCGGCTCCCCGCTGACGAGGCGCAAAGCGATGCGGCGATCGTTGCATCGTCGCGCCTCATCAGCCAGCGCACGGAATGCGCAGCAGCTCATGAACCCCAACCCGTTGAGGTCTATGACGAACGAGCCGGGCGAGGGCGCCGCGTTGGCGGTCTCTCCGATCAGTCGCCGCCACGTTTCCTCGTTGAACGCGTCGACCTCGCCGCCCGCGTGGATGATCACCGCGGAACGACTGCGTTGGGCCACCGCCCGCAGTCTGCTGCGCGTGTCGCCGAGTTCGGACCTCAGCTGGGTGCTCAGTACCAACGGGGTGGTGAACGGTCCGGCGATCTCTGCATTCATGGCCGGCGGTTTAGCTGTTCTTGTGCGGCAGGAATTCCTGGGCCTTGGTTATCAGGCCCTCCGTGATGAATCCCCGCCTGTTTTCGTCGCCGGCCAGCACCGCGGCGGCGGTCGCCTTGAACTGTTCCCACGTCGCATGCGGCGGTATCGGCGGCATGTCTGGGTCGGTGTGGACGTCGAGCACAGTGGGACGGTCAGCGGCCAATGCGTCACGCCAAGCGTCGGCGAGCTCCTCGGGGTCCTTGACGGCCACTGCGCGCAGACCCAAGCCGGCGGCGAACGCGGCATAGTCGACATCGGGAAGTGCCTGGGATTCCACGAATTTCGGCGCTCCGCCCATGGCCCGCATTTCCCACGTCACCTGGTTGAGATCGTTATTGTGCAGGATCGCCACGATCAGGCGAGGATCATCCCACTCCTGCCAGTAACGCTTGATCGTGATCAGTTCGGCCATGCCGTTCATCTGCATCGCACCGTCTCCGGCGAACGCGATCACAGGTCGCTGAGGATGAGCGAATTTCGCACCGATCGCGTACGGAACGGCTGGGCCCATGGTGGCGAGGGTGCCCGACAGTGACCCACGAATATTGCCGTGGAACTTGAGATTTCGCGCGTACCAGTTGGCGGCCGATCCGGAGTCCGCGGTCACTATGGCGTCGTCGGGCAGCTGCGGGGAGAGTTCGGCGAACAGTCGCAAGGGGTTGATCGGATCGGCGCTGACCATTGCCTCTTTGTGCATGGTTTCCCACCATCGCGCCACGTTCTTCTCGATGTTCGCCCGCCACGACCTGTCCTCTTTACGGATCAAGCGTGGGATCAGCGCCTGCAGGGCGACCTTGGCGTCGGCGACCACATTGACCTCATAGGGGTAACGCATTCCGATCAACTTGCCGTCGACGTCGATCTGCACGGCGCGGCATTGACCGAATTCCGGCAGGAACTGGCTGTAAGGGAAGCTGGACCCCACGGTCAGTAGGGTGTCGCAGTCGCGCATCAGCTCGTAGCTCGGCCGCGTGCCAAGCAAGCCGATAGACCCAGTTACCCAGGGCAATTCGTCAGGAAGCACGTCCTTGCCCAACAAAGCTTTGGCCGCGCCGGCCCCCAACAGGTCGGCGACTTCGGTCAGCTCGTCACGTGCCCCACGCGCGCCGGTGCCGACCAGCATGGCAACTCTGTTGCCCTCGTTGAGGATTGCGGCCGCCCGCGCGATCGCGGCATCGTCGGGGGAGGTCGCCGGCCACTCGATACCCAAGCTCGACGGCACCATTTTGAAGGCGTGGGTGGGTGCCGAGTACGGCAGCTCCTGTACGTCGGCCGGGATGATCACCGCGGTCGGGGCGCGTTCGGTCATGGCGATCCGGATGGCGCGATCGAGCACATTGGGCAATTGTTCTGGCACGGTGATCATTTGGACGTAATCGCTGGCGACATCTTTGAACAGGCTGAGTAGGTCGACCTCTTGCTGGTAGGAGCCGCCCATGGCGCTGCGGTTGGTCTGTCCGACGATGGCCACTACCGGTACGTGGTCGAGCTTCGCGTCATAGAGGCCATTGAGAAGATGGATCGCGCCGGGCCCCGATGTACCGATACACACTCCGACCCGTCCGGTGAACTTCGCGTAGCCGACCGCCTCGAAGGCGCTCATCTCCTCGTGGCGCGCCTGAATGAACTTCGGCTGGTTTTCGGCACGCCCCCATGCGGCGAGGATTCCGTTGATCCCGTCCCCCGGATATCCGAAGACATGTTCCACATCCCACGCGCGCAGCCGCTCGAGCAGGTAGTCACCAACTTGCATCTTGGACATTAGATTTCCTCCTCAGCCACTGCGGCTCGACATTGAGTCGTCTGGACGCCTTAGGCCGGTACCGCAATGGCGAGTGAGCGTCGAAATCGCATACCACCCGTTGCGTGATACCCGGGATGGTCGAAGGTATTCCTCCGAGGAGGGCTAGCTATCCGGTCGGCTCACATCCTTGGCGGCCGCCACCCGCGGCGGTACCCGGGAAGCATCTGTCCAAACTGACGAATTGGGCCGGCTCCCATCGGCCCGTTGACCAGGCGAGACTGATCGGATTGCGCGGCGGCCGTTTGGCGGGCGACGTGGTGGGAAGTCGTAACGTGCGGACGAATTGATCGAAATGGCAGATGGCTTGTGTGGTCACGCCGCTTGCGCCAGTCCAGACGAGTTGGTCAATCGGTTCGCGATGAAGCGAGCGCAAGCTCACCAACACCAGGGAGGATCGAGCTATGGGCGATCAGAACAGTGGTCCAGAAGAAGGCATCAAGGGAGCCGTCGAGGGCATCAAGGGCAAGGCCAAAGAGGTCGGCGGGACCCTGGTGGGTCGCGACGACGTCGTAGAAGAGGGCAAGGCCCAGCAGGACAAGGCCGATGCTCAGCGCGACGCGGCAAAGAAGGAAGCCGAAGCCGATGCCGCACGTGGCGGCGCCAAGGCCGCCGA
>NZ_JCALDG010000032.1:0-43326 GCF_059812735.1 Mycobacterium sp. NGS40 | reverse complement strand
GCGCGCCGCCACACTTGCATACAACTAGCCTCAGGGCATTCATGAAGGTGTGCAAGGGAATCCAACGGTGCGCGAACTGTCACGTCGTAGTCCACGAGATGGACCTCGACAGGGCAAAACGTCACGCCCTCATAGGTGACGGGAAGCAGCAGCTCGACAGCGGTGGAGGACTGACCAGACCAGCGCGGAATACCAACTACGCCACCATCGGTCAGAAGATGGGTCAAGTGGCGCCCACCATCGAAAACACTCACCGCTGTCATGTGTCCAGTGTCCCAGACTGCAAATGCGCCATCAGGCAGGAAATCCCCGGGATCTGTGCGCTTATGACGGCGGCTGCAATAGAGCCGCCGAGCGCGCCGCCTCTTCGTCCCGGGAGTGCCGCCGCTGCTCACGGACATAGCGGGCGAACCGCCTGTCCAGTACCCAGTCGTCGCGGACGCCCAGTTCCACGTCGACCAGCCAACGCACTTGCTCATCGGTGAGATCCGCCAGACCGCCGCTGGCGTTGCGGCCGGACAGCACAACATTGCCGAGCAGCAACGGCACTTGTTGCGCGGTGTAATTCGTTGTGGACAGCAGGAGTTTGACCGCATTGCGGTTCACCAGCCGGATGGTTCTGTGAGCGCTGAACCAGAACACGATGCGCCCGTCAGCACTGGTGAGGGTTTCCAGTCGGTGCTCGCGGACGAGGTCCGCGACATCGGCGATTCCACGGAGCTGCTTAAGGTAGAGACTCCCGTTGTGGCTGGCATGCAGCGTCTGCACCATGGCCTCGATCCTAAGCGGTCCGGCGCCAGGGAAGCCCGCTGATCAGCCGCGGATCGACTGCGGAGATCGTGTAGGTGTGGAGGTGAAACATTTCGCGTTCAAACTACCCGCGCCCTGTCGCCAAATAGGCGCATACGCGCAGGCCATTAGCGCCATCGGTCACAGATGAGAACGTCATGAAAATCGGCCATGCCATACGACCGCCTGGATATATCCAGTTCTCTGCGCTTTGGCTCGCATCTTCCGTCGTCGCACGCGGCAGTCTGGACTGCGTCGATGTTCCTGCAGCTCTTCGGACGTACGTCATTGCCGCTCCTTCTGTCGGCTCGCGGCTTGCGCCGATTCGGCATCGGTGACCGCCAGAGGTCGGTCGCAGAGCGAGCAGATCCAGATGCTCCACTCATCGTCGAAGTACCGAAAATCCGAACACGTTCCATCGCAGAGCAGGTCGTCTGCCTCTGCGCTCACTGTGCTCTCCAAATCTCTGATGAGCGTTGCGTTGTACCGGACTTGATACCCATATCAGCCTGAAGCCAGCGACGGTGCTGCGGCGGGACTGATCGCGAGTTTCGACGGCCGCGTGATCACGGTCTGGTCGACCCCGTGATAGTTCTCGTGCGCCTTGACGGTGGCCGCGCCCATCGTGAACGTGTCGCCGACCTCGATGTCGAGCGCCTTGCTGGCATTCCACACCACGGTGTGCCCGTCATCGGTGATGGCGACCAGGAATGTCTTCATGCCGTAGTCGCCTTCGGAGTACACGACCGTCTTGGCGGTCGCCGAGATGTCCCGGACCCGCTCGCCGACCTCACCGATGAAGCCGGCCACGACAGGGTGGGCCTTGCGTTCGGCTTCGAGCTGCTGCTGGCGGGCGTAGACCTTGACCAGAGACGCCAGGATGCCCACGTTGCGGCCGGACACATGCTCACCGGCCAGGACGACCCGCAGGTTGCGGCCGTAATCGCTATCTGCTGCGGTCTCGGTGACGGCGGCCTTGATCGCGGCGATCAAACCCGTGTCGGCGAGGTAGGTGGCCGCCTCGGCACCCTTGGCGATGAAGTAGTCGCGGTCGGCTTCCTTGAGACGGTTGATATCGGAGAACAGGCTGGTGCGGACCTGCGAGACCGTCGCGACACCGAAGCCCGAGGAGGGGACGTAGGCGCGACCCTTGTCCGAGTGGGCGAACGCGTACGCCAGCACTAGGTCGACCGAAGCGCCGTATGAGCGCGGCCCGAATCCGCCGTCGGGATCGTCACGCGTGAAGCCCGCCAGCTCCTCGTCGAACGCCAACGCCCACAACCCCTTCGGGGTGATACCGGTGTAGAACTCGATGCAGGAGTGACCCAACTGGACGATAGAGCCGTCCCGCTCATCACGCACCAGGTACAGCCGTGTACGGGACCGGGCGACGTTGCAGTGATCGCACTCGTTGGTCCCTTTAGGCGCGTAACCGCCCAGCTCCTGGCCGGGAGCGGAGTGGACGGTGATCCCGGCTTCCTCGGCGACCAAGCTGGCGACAAACGTGAAATGGCCGTGCCGCAGCGTCAGCGGACCGGTCAACGTGGCGCGCACCCAGAGCTCGTAGACATACACCGGGTCATGGCCGCTCACCACGAAGCGATCGACAGCCGAGACGTTCTTCTTGACTTCGAATTCCTCGTAGGAGACCTCGAAACGGGCATCCAGACCGGCCCGGGCGAGCTTCTTGTTGGCCTGGGCGATCTTGGCCTGAAAGGCGTCCAGCTTGTAGGCCGGGATCTCCCACTCGTGGGTCTCGACTACCTGGGGGCTGGCGATCATGACCCTCAGTATGCCAAACGCACTTGGCATATGCCAAGTCGACTTGGCCAAATAGATTATGCTTACTGACGTGGATGACCTAGACCGCGCCCTCACACGCCTGCAACGGGCCCGCACGGCCGAAGCCGAAGCCCTCGAAGCCCTACACGACGTCATACGCCAACGCCTCGACGCAGGCCCCCGCGGCACCCAAGCCGAACTCGTCCGACGCACCGGCTACACCCGCGAACGACTACGCCAAATCCGCAACGACGCAACCAGCACCCCACAGCACCAACCCGCCGACAGAAACGAACACCCCAGCCCGCACAGCGGCAACCGGGCGAAAACCACACGCAGGCAAGAAGACTCGAAATGACGAAGCGATTCGACGTCGGCGACCTCGTCCAGATCAAGTCGGAGTACGAGCAACATCACAACCCAAGCCTTTTTCCGGATCCGTGAGATCACGGGCGCGGGCAGGCCCGGATCGGACAGCTCAGCAGCCAAACGACGGCTTCATCGGCACCGACACGTGGATCGACCTCGATGACCCCGAGCTGATCAGACCGCACCCGGAGATTCTGCAGCGATATGCCCGACGCTATAACTAAACCGCCACTAAGGCGCCGTGGTCCGCAACATGCATGTCGCCGACACGTAACCGCCGGCCCGTACTCTCGCCGCTATGCCCGCAGCAGAATCGACCGACCTGGCCGAAAAGATCTTCCGCGAACTGCTCAGCGCGGCCATCGCCCGGGGCCGCCGACCCCACCACACCGCGGCACTTGGCCCCACGACATGGCTCGCCATCGACGCGCTCGCCCACGAGCATCCCGAAGCCACCCCGGACCACATCGTCGCCGCACACGACGCCTTCAACCGCGAGCACCGCGACACCCCCTGCGCCGAATACAGCGAAGATCAGCACACCGCGCGGGCCGCGGAATACGCGGCCATCGACAACCTCGTAGCCCAGCTGCGAATCACCTATCCCACGGTCGCCCCGGAGGCGATCGCAACAATCGTCCGTCGCATCCATTCCGACTTCGACACCCACAACCGCGACTTCATTCCCCTGCTCGTCGAGCAGGCCGTCCACGAACACCTCGCCTGAAACACACACCCCTGAGACCCGGCCGCGGGTGGCACGGCCGGCACGGCAGCCGCGCTGACCGCACCCTGTCCTCCGTTGATGTGACCATCCCGCCCGTCATCGCCGGCCTTGATTACAACCCGACCGGTCCGACAACTCGCGTGCACGAGGACGCGATTGTCGCGGTGGCGCGGCTTGAGGCCGGGTTCGGCGAGCACCTGGCCCCGTTGGCTGATTTTCTACTGCGCAGTGAGTCGGTCGCGTCATCGAAGATCGAGCATGTCGATGCTGGTTGGCGGGCGTTTGCCAAGGCGGTCGCGGGTGGGCGGGCCAGCGACGAGGTGCAGTCACAGTTGGCGGCGACACGGGCCCTGGCGGCGATGGTCGAGGCGGCAGGAGCGGGTCCGATCACGCTCGGGGGCGTTCTGGAGGCGCATCGGTTGCTGATGTCGCCGGACTACTACGCGGCTGCAGAGGGTGGTGCGCTGCGGACGGTGCAGAACTGGATCGGCGGCAGCGATTACACGCCCCCTTGGATGCGCTGTACGTGGCTCCGTTGCCGTTGAGTGTGTTTGAGTTGCACTCACGCGGCGTCCCCTTGCGGGGTTTGGGTTTTGGCCTCTCCGCGTCCGGCCCCGCGTGGGCGGGGTCTTACGGATGCTCCGCGGGCACCGGCTGATCCGGTGTCCGCGCCATGGCCTGTACCAACCGATTTGGTTGGCCCGGGTACCGATGGGGCCGTGGTCCCGACTGGACCACAACTGGCGTAATCCGGCCAGTCACGGAGATTGAGCGCGGCGTTGCGATCGCGGTCAACGACTTCGCCGGTGTGCGGGCACACCAGCAGTTTGTCGATGTGCCCTTTACCGATCAGCCGACACGGGATGCCGTCCGGTGTGGTGCAGCCGTGATGGATCTGGCTGGACGGGAACCAACGATCGGCAACTGTGAGCACCGCGCCGTGACGGGCGGTCTTGTAGGCCAACATTGGCCTGACCAAACCCATCGCCGCATCGGAGACGGAGCGCCGGTAGGCGCGCCGACCCATACTGCGTTTCATGGCGGCCACGTCGAGGTCTTCGATCACGATGTGGCCATAGCTGCCCGCCAGCTCGGTGGTGAGTTGATGGGCGGCTTCCCGCCGTAGGTGCACGCACCGCCGGTCCATCCGGGTCAGCTTGGCTTTCGCTGCCCGGTGGCCGCGCGATCCGGGGATGCGGCGGGAAAGTTCGCGTCCGGCCCGCCGCCGCGCAGCAAGCGTGGCTTTCAGCGGGGCCGGATTCTGGTACTCGACAAGGGTTTCGACGCCGGTGGCGGTGTCGATGGTTGCGACGGTGGCCAATGTGCGCACCCCGAGATCGATGCCAGCGATCACGCTCGGCTGGGCCACCGTGGGCTCAGTGGCCGGCGGGCGCAGCGCGTAGCTGATCGAGACGAACAACCGGCCCCAGCGCTGCGACAGCGTCATGTTCAGAATGCGGGCGCGCCCGGTGGCCACGTGGCGCTGCACCCGGCGGGTGTTCTCCTTGGATCGCAGTGCGCCGATCACGGGCACGGTGATGGTGCGCCGATCGGCCTCCACACGCATCGTTCCGGTGGTGAAGCGCACCCTGCCGGCGTCGCGGCGCGCGGACTTGAACCGCGGAAACCCCATTCGGCGACCCCGCCGTGTGCCGTTGCGGCTGGCTGACCAGCTATCCAGCGCCCGCGCAAGATCGGCCAGTCCCGACGAGTACGCCTCCTTGGAATTCTCGGCCCACCACGGCGCCACCTCATCCTTGGCGCGGTTCCACGCCCACCGCAGCGAGCCCAGATCCCAGCCAACCGACTCATGGCCCGAATCAACGGCTTTGGCGTCCAGGTCGGCTTTCACTTTGGCCAGGCCCCAATTGAATGCTTTGCGTCGTGCGCCGAAATGTGAGCGCACCAACCCCGCCCGCTGCGGCTCGGCGGGCCATTCGACCTCGAACTTCGCTGCCGTCACCGTCCACCCGGAAGGCAACGGTGCACCGGGCGACCCCGTCTGGGCGTAGCTATCGACGTCGCCGTCGTACAGGTCGAACAGCACCGACACCGATTCCACCGCCGCCCGGTGCGCCTCGAAATCGGCACCCACATCAACATACCGCGACAACGTCTGTGCGCCATCAGATTTTGGCTTACCAGCTAGATGCGCTGCGCCAGTGGCAGCGGCCACCTTCGCGGCCTGCGCCCGGGTGCGCATCTGCACGATCATGCTGCCTCGCCCGGTCCATGTTTGGTGGCCGTCACCGCGCGCATCGCCCGGTTTCGCGCCCCGCGCCGCCCGTACAGCCGGGCGCACATCGACGTCAGGACTTCGATCATGTCGCGCACCAGATCATCGGTTGTCTCGCCGGGCTCGGCCACCACGATCCGGCGGCCCTGAGCGGCAAGAGCCGCCTCCAGATGCTCCACCCCGAAGCGGGCCAACCGGTCACGATGCTCCACGACAATGACTTTCGCATCCGAGTCCGACAAGATGCGGCGCAACTTGGGGCGTTTGCCATTCAGACCCGATCCGACCTCGGTAACGACCTGCCCCACCGTCAGACCCTGCGCGGTCGCCCACGCCGTCAACCGGGCCACCTGGCGATCCAAATCGGCGCGCTGATCATGCGCCGACACCCGGGCATAGATCACCACGCCCCCCGCCGCGCCCTCGCCGGCCGGGGTCGTACGCACCAGAATCAATCGGCCCACCCGCTCAGCGGGCACCGGCAGCGTTCCTTCCCGAAACCAGCGATAAGCCGTATGCCGGTTCACCCCAACCGATTCGGCCCAAGCCGCCAGATTCACAACCCCAATTCAAACACACTTACGCACACTTAACTACACTCACCACGCAACAGCTCCCAACCCCCGCCCGAGCTGGTCTCCGACCTGATGACGGATCTGTTGGCGTTCGCCAGCCGCACAGACCTGCCCATCGTGGCCCAGGCGGCGATCGCGCACGCGCAGTTTCTGTCGATTCGCCCGTTCACCGACGGCAATGGGCGCATCGGTCGAGCGTTGATCAGCGCGACGCTGCGCCGACGTGGGCTTACCCGGCGAGTCACGGTTCCGCTGGCGTCGGTGATGCTCGCCGACACCAGCCGCTACTTCGATGAATTGACGGCATACCGCCGCGGCGATGCAGATAGCTTTGTGCGCTACGTGTCGGAGGCGGCAGTGATCGCGAGTTCGGCGGCCGAGCGGTCCGCGGCGCGCTTGAGCGCACTGCCCGACCGCTGGCGCTCTGCGGCCCGACCACGGGCGAATTCAGCGGACGAGAAGCTTGTGGATCGGCTGCTTGCAACGCCAATCCTGAACGCCGCGACCGCTTTTGAGATCACTGGGACCAGTGAGCCGAGTACGAACAAGGCGTTGGATCGGCTCACGGAGGCCGGCGTGCTTGACGTGGTGTCTGCGTCGCGGCGCAATCGGATCTGGGCGGCTCGGGATGTGCTGTTGGAGTTAGAAGCACTTAGCGCCGCGATCGGCCGGCGTGTCCGTGGATGAAGTCGTCGGGCCACATCGTGACGGCTTACGCCGGACGGTGGAGTGTGTTGTTGCGTCGACGTCGTTCGGCTCGCTGCTGACGTAGCAACAGGACGCGTTGTTCGAGCCAGTTCGGCGCCGGCCCGTCTGACAACGCGCCGATTTGTTCGTCGGTGAGGCCTCGTGGTTTTCCATCGACCGCGGCGCCGGCGATGAGTACCGGGCCCCACAGCAACGGTACGGTGCGCGGCAGAAAGGAGCTGGCGGCGAGCAGGTTCAGCGTCGCCATCCTGTTGACGGTCGCCCATGTTCCGGCTGCGCTGAACCAGAAGACGATTCCGGATCGGACGCTCACCGCTTCGGCGTGATCGCCGAGGAGTTCGGCCAGCAGGTTCGGAGTGATTTCGACAAGCGACATCTGCTCGTGTGTGTCGACCGCGATGCCGACGTCGACGCCGTTGGCGACAAGCAGGTTATCGCTTTCGCTGAGGTAGCCCACGAGTTCTCCCTTTAGGCGACTTGGTTGCGTCGTTTGGCGAGTTCGTCGGCGACGGCGCCGGGTTGGTGCTCGCCGGTGGCTGTTTCCGACGGGAATTGGCGGATGTCTTCGCGAAGGCTCGGCAGGGCGGCCCCGACGGCGATGCCGAAGACGCCCTGGCCGCCGGCGAGCAGGTCGACGACTTCGCTGGCGGTGGTGCACTCGTAGATGCCGACACCGTCGGAGACGAGGGTGAGTCCGGTGAGGTCCGTGACACCGCGGTCGCGTAGCGCTGCGACGGCGGTGCGAATGTTGGCCAGAGATATGCCGGCATCGAGGAGTCGCTTCACGATCCGGAGCACGAGCAGGTCACGGAAACTGTAGAGGCGCACGGTTCCGGATCCGGATGCGGTGGCGATGGATGGTTGGACCAATTCGGTGCGTGCCCAGTAGTCGAGTTGTCGGTAGGTGATGCCCACAACGGCGCATGCTGCCGGTCCACGCCAGCCCCGGGTGTCGTCGGCGACTGCGGATACGGTGTCGAACGCTTCTGCGTCCAGGTCTTCGAAGCTGAGCTGTTCCGTCATGGTGGCCCTCCCGGGTTTCCATGGTAGGTCGGGCCGGGTCGGCGGGTGCCTGTGACGCGCTGGTTCCGCAAGAGGGCCGAACGCACCTCGCCACCAACCTGCGCGCGTAATGCGCGTATGTTGGTGGTGTGGAGTTGTGGACCGTCGACCAGGCTGCCCAGCACTGGGGCGTCACTCCCGCGCGTGCCCGTTCGATCCTGTCCAGCCGCCACATCCGCCGCACGTCTGGCTACCCCGTCGCCGAGATACGTTCCGTCCGCCGCCGCCAGGGCGCCCGAACCGACCTGACCCCGCCAACGCCCGCCACGGCGGCCGCGAGCCTGTCGACCATCGCGCAGGCGATCGCCGAACACCCCGATGACGACCCCACTCGGCTGCGGCTGTTCTTCGAGTTCACCCGTGGCGCCGATGAGGGCGGTGCCACAGCTCTCTCGCTCGTCGCCGAAGAACCACCCCTGACCGGCGACCTGCGCTATGACGCCCTCCTGGCTGCGATCGCCGAGCACATCACGTCCCGCTACGGTCTGCCCGCCCCACTGTGGACAGCCACCACGGACCGCTTCCTGTACCGCGCCTGGTGGATCAGCACACTGCCCTCAGCCCGCATTCAGGCGATGCTGTGGACCCCTGGCTCCTTCCGCCGCCGCGGCGTCTTCCTCGACCGCCGCGACCTCACCCACGACGGAGCCCTCATGCCAGAACCACTCTTCGACGCCACCGAAGTCCTCCGCGCGCTCACCTCACTCGCTAAGAAGCTTGAGCGCCGCAACATCGTCGGACAGGTGCACGTATTCGGCGGCGCGGCAATGCTGTTGGCCTATAACCCGCACCGAGCTGTCACCCGCGACATTGATGCCCTCTTCGAACCCGACGGGCCCATGGTCGACGCCATCCGCGAGGTGGCCGCCGAGAACGGGTGGCCGTCGACCTGGATGAACAACCAGGCCGCCAGCTACGTCGCGCGCAACCGTGGCGAAGGCCCTCGCGTGTTCGATCACCCTTACCTGCAAGTCGCTGCCACCCCGGCCGATCACCTGTTGGCTATGAAAGTCCTGGCCGCGCGTGCTGTCCGCGATGCCGACGACATCCGGATCCTTATCCGCGACCTCGGCATCACCACCGCAGGCGAAATCTGGGTCATCGTCGACCGTTTCTTCCCCGACGTGCCGATCAAACAGCATGCCCGCGACCTCGTCGATGACATCCTCCATGAACAGATCGGCAGAAACGGCGCATGACATTGCTCGCCAACGACGGTTATCAGCTGGGCCGCGGCGCAGGACTGCGCTTCGCGCCCCGGAGAGGGCATCCGTTGCTGCTTCGACGCCACGGCGCCGTGGCCGCCACCCAGCTCCAAGGACGGCGGTAACCGCCGTGGGTTTCGTGGAGAAGGTGTCGCGCGCACTGGTCGAGAACATCACCGCTCGCGGCCAGTGGGATGAACCGGCGCAGCTGTACTGGCTCGAACTCACCGCCGGCAAGGTCGCGATGCACCTGTTCCCGATCGATCAGAGTGTCTTCGACACCGGGCATCGCCCGACTGATGTGCTGGCCGGATTGGCCCGAGAGGTCGCCGCCCAGCAGGACGCACTGCGGCGGGCTGTTCCGCCAGGATTGTTCGGGTTGGCGTTCTTCTGCGAGGCGTGGGCGGTGACTGTGCCCGCACGCGCTGACGAGTGGGACGATGCAGCCAGGGCCGCTGCTGCCGGCGCCGTCCCTCAGCACCCGGACCGCGTGGAGCAGCGCATGATCTACGCCGTCGAACGCGGTGGCCGCCGATTCTTGGTCTGTCAAAACCGGGGCGAACCGGTCGAAACCAGCGTCGAGCACCCACACGAACCAGCCGGCCCGAGGAATTTTGGACCGGCCACCGACGCACTCGATGCGTTCTTGTCGGCAATGCTCGGTGTCGACCTACGCCGCCGGTAGCCGAGAGGCCGGGCCGCCGCTGCTGGCCGCGTGATGGAAGCCGAATAACCTTAAGTAACGCGACTGGCGGCTGACGCTTCGGCCTTTCAGGCCTCACAATGTACGCCGGATAGTGCGCCAGAAACCGGTGTAAAGTATGCGCCATGAGTAAGCGAGTGAGTCTCATCCTCAAAGACGCCGACGAGGCCGCAATCGCGCCCTACCTCAGCGAAGGCTCAGCATCGTTCGAGGTGCTTCGCCAATGGGCCAACAAACACGGCGAGAAGGACATCAAATCCGAGGCAGCCGCTCTCCGCGCACTGCTTCAGGCCGGTGCCGAAGCGCTCCGCGAACAAGTCCTCGACACCGGATACGCCCAACTCGCCGAAGAGTTCAACAACGAACCTGCCCACACTGAGCGACGCGCGGCGCGTGACCGATACGCCCGCCGGACAGAGGCCAACCTGTGAATCGCGGGATGCGCAGCCAGGCATACCGGGTCGACCTCGGACACGGCCCAAAACCCTGGGTGATCCTCAGCAACAACTCACGGAACAGAAACCTCGACACCGTTCTCGCAGCTCGAATCACCACAACAAGCAAGAACGCACACATACCGACAGTCGTGCCGCTGACACCCGCTGACCCCCTCGCCGGGTTCGTCCTCGTCGACGACATCATCCAGCTCTACCACGACGAACTCACCGCACCACTCGGCGCCCTATCACCACAAACCATGAAGGAGATCAGCGAGGCGCTGAGGATCGCACTGCCCTGAGGGATTTGATCCGAAACCGGAACCGCGTCCACGCGCGTAGTCCTATTTCCGGCGCGACGGCCAGTTGTCACCTCCGCCAACTACATTCACGACATGCGCGCACTGATCCGAAGAATCCGCCGCCGCCCGCCCCATCGGACCAAGGGAAGGCTCGCCGACGTCCACATGTGGACGATCCGGGACGGGTGGACATCACGGGCCCAGGCCTTCCGCGACGAGACCGGCCGAACGTTCGCGGTGATCACCCGCCGCGCCGGTGACACCGGGCCCGGGCACATCAACGGCGCCGAGATGTTCCGCTCCGACGCCTGGGCACAGTTCTTCCCCAACGAGCCAGCGCCACCAATCCTGATCGCCAACGTCCTCGATCCACTCTTCAAATTCAAGGACTCCCCGCAGATCGTGACGCTCGACTTCGACGTCGACGGGATATTCGACTGCCACCATGCCACCGACCCCGCCGACATCGAGACCCTGAACCGGCTCGGTGCCAAATGGGACGAAGGCGCCGGATTCGTGCCCTACACACCACCGCCACCCAAGTACGCCCACGTCTGGCGCCGGTTCCCGGTGAAAGACCTCCCGCCACGCCGCCTCTTCCGTGACATGACGCCGTACATGACCGCGGACTGGGCCGAAGCTGTGGAGGTAGCCATCCAAGCCATCCAAGACGGCGGCCAGATCGCCGACGACGTACCACCGAGCGTGGCCGCGGCCGCGAGAACGCTCCTGTACGAGTCCATCGAGCTCGGCCGCGAACCAGGCAACGTGTGGTACATCAACGGACAGCACCGCACCGAGGCGATGCTGCGCCAAGGCGTCAAAGAAACGGTCCTCCAAGAGACGAGGCTCATCGCAGAGCCACCGCTGCCCGGCGAAATCGGCCAGGCAGGAGTGTCCACATGAACGCAAGCGACGCCGCCGACGGTCAATCAATAGAGCGACGGCTGCGCGACGAGCATCTGCGGATCGCGCTTGAAACCTACACCGCACACACTGTGCCAACGCTCGATATCGACGCCTACGCAGCGAAGGTTTTTGAGGCCAATAAGGCCGCTGGACTATGACCACCCTGAGCATCGTTTCCTGGCGGCGATTCCTGGGTACGTGTTGGTGCCGATCGGGTGCACGGCGGCCGGGGGCGATACCGACCCCCACACGGGTCCGGCCCCTGGGCCGGCGACATCTGCGATGAACCGATAAGATTCGAAGCCGCCTAGCAGCCAAGGGAACCCGAACTCCTCTTGAACTCACTGCGGCCGCGGCCAAACATCGAGACCATGAAACGTTTCCTCGCCGCGATTCGGCGTCGCAGCACCCATCCCGATGCGCATTCGCCGCAGCCCACAGCTGGGGCACTCACCCCGAACGCGGCGGCCGCGGTACGCCAGGCTCTCGTCGACGCTGAGGTGCGCGACGACCTCGGCAAGCGGGTAACGGTCGGCCCGATATCACGGGGTGCGGCTGACGTGCTCTGGCGCGAGCCGCACGCCAGGAGCGCCGGCGCCGGCCACTCGTTCCCGGCCGCCATCCCTGTGGATCCGGCATCATCACCGACACCCCCGCGCCGCCGAGCGTGAGTCATGACTCCGATTGAGCTCCTCACCAACGCCTACACCCGGGTCTTCCCGTTCACGACAGCCACCATCGGCGCGTTCTTCTTCACCGGTATCGCCATGGTGATCACTGTCCGGATCCTCTGCCCAGTGCCACTCACCACCAGGCTGCGGACAACGACGGTAGCGGTCGTGTTGACCACCGCGTGCGCCCTCGTCGTCATCGGTGGCATCGGGGTGGCGCTGCGAATGCCCACCGGACCCGACATCTGCATGTGCAGCCGCGGAGTCAACTCCACCTGGTACCGCTGAACATGCTCCGCCAGCGCCACCCGACAGCTCTCTACGCACCAACAAGCAGCGGGTGCTGCCGCGAAGTCATCACCTGAGACCAGACCCCCGACGGCGCGCCTCCGAAGCGATGGAGGACCGCGGCGGGCTGACCCCAACTGCCGGCGAGTGCGTACGAAGAGGGGACTCACGCCGCTGGTGAAAGGTGAAGTCCGTACGAATCGAAAACCGGCCGCGCGTTGCACGGTCCTCTTGAAACCGCCCCGACCGCTGCCAAGCATTAACCCCATGAAGTGTTTCCTCGCCGCGATTCGACGCCTCCACGCTGCCGATTCGCTGCACCGCACCACCACGGCTCCGCGGCCGCCTGACCTCCAACCACTTCTACCCGTGCACGGCGCGCCACCAAAGGCGGTGGCTACCCGTGACATTCATCCGCCCACCACCAAGGAAGGACCGCAACGATGATCATGACACCGCACCTCATTTCCGAGTTCCTAGCCCCATGGGCACTGGCAGTGCTGTCCTACCCGATCCTGCTTTGGTCCGCGCGCTGCCTTGTTGTCAGCGGTCCCCGCGTCGCGGCGTCGGTGTTGACTCGGCGGCCGCCGTACGGCAAAGGCCACCACCGACCCTTCAAAAGCAGAGACGTGGAGTCATTGGCGAGCCTGGCGGTGGCGAGCTACGCGCTGGCGCTGCTGATCGACGGCCTCGTGCCGGGGCCGCAGTGGTGGACACACCCGCTGACGTCGGGATGGGAAATCAGTTTCGGGTTCGCGATGGTTGCCGTCGCTGTCGCTGAACCGCTGCTAGCTGTGATGGCGGCGCTGCTGACAGCGATGATCGGACTGGCGCTTGTGTCGTGGCTATCCGAGCCCGTCGACGACGAGCCGGAATCGCCAACCCGCATGCAGACGGTGCGGCGCGCATCAGCGCAGGCCTGGAACACCACGTTCCGCCGCGGTCGTCTCGCGCGTGAAGCAGGGCATGCCTGATGCGGTCGCGGATTGCGCAGCTGCTGTGGCGGTGGCGGGCTGGGCGTTCTCTTCGCGGTCCTGGCGATCGCCGGTCTGACACCCACCCCGCTGCCCAATCGCCGCTGCCCACCGCCATGGCCGTCCTCAACCCGAACGCGGCGGCCGCGGTACGCCAGGCCCTCACCGACACCGAGGCGCGAGACAACCTCCGCAACCGAGGAGCCGTCGGCCCGATTTCACGCAGTGCGGCCGACCTGCTGTGGGCCGAGCCACAGCCCCGGGACGCCGACACCCGCGACCCGCTTCCACCCGTCATTCCTGTTGACCTCGCATCGGCGAGGCCCGGCGACATCGCAGTATTCGCCGACCACACCGCAATCGTCGCCGGCAACGGTCGACTGATCGGCCCCGCCGGCCAGCAGCATCCAACAGGACCAGGATTCCAAGGCATATTCCGCCCCGCGCAGACCGTCAACAAAGACGCAAATACCAACGAACTCAAAGGAGTTGGCGAAGTATGACCGAGATTGACCAAGAGGATCAAGTTCTTGCCGACACGATTCCGGCTGAGCTGCTGACGATGACCGGCGCTGACATCCAATGGCTTTTCGCAAGTGGCTACGGCGAGGGACCAATCGCCATCTATAACCGCCGCGCCACGGAGATGAGCGTCGCGTACGAAGCGGAAAACGGCGACGTGTACATCCAAGCCGTCAAGACCCGAGACGAGGACGGCACCCCTTTACCAGACGTCACGGCCGTTTCAGACGACGACCAAACCAAGTACCTGGTCTGGATACCTACGTGCCGCGGTCTGGAATTCGCCCGAGAAACGCTCCCAGGCCGCGCCAAGCGCGAAGCGTCATAAAGAGATGATCGGTCGAAATTACTGGGCCACCGGCATCACCCTCCGATTCGCAACAAGTGTTGTGAATGGTGTCGATGGATGGTCTGCTGCGGTGGAGTTCTACGACGACGGGTTCGGCGGCCCTGACTTCACCCTGAATGCTGGGAGAGTGTCGACCGAGGGCGAGTTACGAACCCGCTACTTCGTGTCCGACGGCGATGAGCGGGTTGGCGCCGTGGCAGCGGCCGAGGCTGTCAAGCACGATGCAACCAGAATGGGCATCAAGTTCGTGGTGGATCCAATTGCGGGTTCCCCGTTGCTCTATCTGCACCGGGACAACTGGGCGAACCCAGATACTGAGTGCGGTTCTGACGAGGTCGAGGCGACTCTAGGCGCGGTTGCGCTGGCGATCGGCTGGATCGGAGCCCGTGACTGGCTGCTGGTGCCGACGGGCGTCACCGTGTCGAACACTCACGCGATCGGAGATCCCGACGTCGCGCCGACCCTCCGTATCAACCCAAGTGCCGCCGCCCTGTTTAACCAAAGCGCGATCCAATGATCCGGACTAACGCACTTCCGCACACGACACCGCGGCGCCGGCGGCGAGCCGCGTTAGGTACGCACCGTCATGGGTAGGCCATCCGCCCGGACGATCGCGATCCGCGACCAGATACTCGCCGCACTACGCACCGAGTGGCCGCTGCCGATATCGACGCGCCGCGCCTGCGAGCTGCTCGGCGCACACCGATACAGTGAGACCGGTTACCGAATCTACGCGCAGTTGTGCGCCCTTGACCGATTAGGCCTCGTCGAGCGCATCCGCCGCGACGCCAGCTGCCGCGACGTTTTCTGGCGCTTTCTCGGTGACCCCACGGACGCTGATTTGAACGCGATCGTTGACGCCATCGACCCGCCTCAGCCCGCACCCGCGGTGCCCACGGACAGTACTGACCGACTTGACGCTGACACCGAGATGATGTTGTCGACGTTGGACAGCTACATCAGCTCGCTCGACGCGGCAGAAAAGCGCTTCGTCAACGCCGCCGCATCTGGCGATCAAGACAAAGAGGCCGATGCGGCCGACGACCTGGCTGCCCTGGTGCGGCAATTCGTCGACTTCTGCAACAACTGGCCCGCACCGGCGCCAATGAACAACGATCGTCCGAAATAACACGAGAGCACCGCGGAGACATGCCTCCGATGCCAGTGCGCTTCGCGTTGGATTGGCGGGTGTCCCAAAGATGCCGACCGTGAGCACTGAGCGACGCACGATCTTCGGGCGTACCGGTTCGCCCTCGACCTCACTCCGCCCCAGGAAGAGGTGCCCGGACAACAGCTGAAAGACCGCTAGGTGGCGATTCGCCGCGTGGTGAGGATCGTGGCACAAGGGGCTGCTGTTCAGCGGGTTCGGGTTCGCCTGCGTCGGGCCGGGCGGTATCGGAGGAGCCTCTAGAACGGCCATGCAGCCGGGGTTTCATCCCGGCTGCATGGTCTGGGCCTACACGGCCGCCGAAGATTTCAACCGCCGACTGCGGTACTGATTCGCGCCAATGCAGCAAACCCACAGGCTGTTAGGCTCCACAACGACAGTCAATTCACCGAATTGGAGGCTGCGTGGGCAAGATCGTGACAATAGAGTACGTCGATGACATCGACGGAGTCCCCATTGACGCGGAAAACGTTGACACGGTTAACGTTTCATACCGCGGCCAGGAGTACTCCCTTGTCCTAACCGACAAAAACGCCGCCCAGTTCGACAAGGACATGGCGCGATACATCAACGCAGCCAAGAAAGCCCAAGCGCGCGATGCCAGGGCAGCGCGCAGAAAAGCCCGCCCTGCGCCCCGACAGTCGGCGAAACCGAAACCAAAGCCTAAAGCGGCGACGCGGCGCAAGACCACGCCACGTAAAATCGCTGCGGCGGCATCAGATTCCAGGGCGATTCGTGAATGGGCTCTGGCCAACGGTCATAAGATCTCCCGTCGCGGCAGAATCCCCACCCCAATCATCGACGCCTACAACGCAGCGAACTGAACCTCACTCACTGGTCGTCACGAAGCGGCGTCGGCGCCGGCAACTTTCTCCGTGAGCGCTTCGAGTGCTTCGGGCTGTCTGGGGACAACGGTACGCAACTGGTGGGCCTGCCAGCGGATGTACATGGCGATGTCTGACACCGGCGAGCGCCAACCGGGCGAGATGGATAAACGTGTCTCCGTCGAGCATTTCACCGGATGCAGGATCTGGTGATGCCCCGTTCGACAGTTCGCAGCGCGACGCGCCGCCGGTGCATCGACGTGGGTGAGCGTGCGGTCTGCACGGCTGCCGTGGCCGACACGCACCCGCTCCCACCCGTCATTCCCGTTGACCTCGCATCGGCGAGGGTCTCACCCTCGCACAAGTAGAGGCGTGCCGTAATCACGCTGGCAACGGTCAACAGATCGGGCGCGAAGGGCTGAACGCCACCAGACAGGAGCCTTCCAGCCTGTATGAGGAATACCCGGACTCCGCCCTGGAACGTTGGTTGTCCGAGATAGCCCGTAGAGGTCGGCCAGCGCACTTACCATTTACGGCGTGGCTTACCTCGCGAACGCGCACTGCGAACGGTGCCGGACACCGGTACGCAAGAAGCGATACTGCGCCACCTGTCGACAGGCCATCGCCCATCTGGGGCCACAGTACAGATATGCCGCGGCGAACATACTCGCCAGCTCAGGGCCCCTCAGCCAAGACTGGGCAAACCTTGAACAGTGGCGCAACGCCGTCAGTCTGCCGCTTGACAACCTGATCGCCGACCTTGCCGGCGACTGGTTGAACAGGTGCGCTTCCACCGCTTTGCTCGACGGCAACGTGACCGCAGAAGCCCTGGTGCTGTTCCAACGCGCTGCCGCCGCCCTGGGATGGCCACAATCCGCTGTAGCTCTCAATCAACAGCTCCAACGAGAGCACCAGCTAACCATGGCCCGAGCAGGACACCTACCCACCGTCGACGAGCAGAACTCGCTCATGCTGCCCCGAGGTGAACGCTGCCACGTATGGGTGCAAGCGACCCGTTGGCGCGAACTCAAATCAGGCCCCCAGGCCACAAAAGGGTCGCTGATTATCACCGACAAACGCATCCAATTTCGGACCCTCCAAGGGGCAGGAGAAGTCGGCCTCAGCAAAGTTCTCGGCGTGCACTACAAGCCGCCATGGGTCATATTCGAATCGACCAACCGCACAATGAGCGGCAACTTCCGCTTCGCCGACCCGCAGTGGGTGGCAACAGTCGCTCTCGCGGTGATCCAAATCGAGCGCAAGATCCTGCACCCCGGGGGCCCCGCTGCAGCGAACCGTTCAGATGAGATCAATCTGATGACTGGCGAAGAATTTGAGGACTACGTCGCAGAGTTGCTCCGCCACGTCGGATGGCACGTAACCCACACGGCTCGAACCGGGGACTTCGGAGTCGATCTCATCGCCGTCTCCGGACACATACGGAAAGCTGTCCAATGCAAGCGGCTTTCCCAACCAGTCGGCGTATCCGCGGTCCAGGAAGTAGTAGCCGGGGCGATCCACCATGGCTGCACCAGCAGCATGGTCGTGACCAACACGACCTTCACCCGCGCGGCACGAGACCTCGCGTACACGCACAACTGCGAACTGGTTGGCAGCGACCAGCTGCTGCGGGCATCTCTGGAGGCCGACCGCCAAATCTCCTGACGATCGAACATGGTTGTTCAACGAGGCAAGTCTGGCCGGGGCCCAAGGGGGGCGTCCACGTACGAGATCGCCCCAGCGGACCACTCAGAGCCCTGACCTGCACGAACCCTGTCTCTGTCGGATTCGCGACAGAACGCTTAGACTGGTTACCTGGACAAATAGGGGAGGCAGACGATGGCGATCCGCGGTGACACGACAGCCGGCGCGCAGGCAGCGCACTCGGCGAGTATGCACCTGTCCACCGACACGCCCGAGATCCCCACGGGAAGCGACACTAAAAGCACCGCGATCTCGACCGCCTTGCAGGCCATCGTCGACACCGGCAAGACCGAGACTACGACGTACAACACCAGCGTCGATCAGCTCCGCCAGGGCCTCGCTACCGCAGCTGACCGAATCACCGCCGCCGACCAGCAAGGCGCCGCCACCGTCAACCAAAGCGGGGAGACACGATACGTATGACCACATACGCACCACAAACCGCGCCCGGCCGCTGGATCAGCGCGGCTGAACTGGCGCGCGAGTCGGGCCTCCGCGAAGACCTGATCCAGCGGTTCATGCCGGGCGACACCACCGGCCCTGCACCTATGTATAGCGCCGGCGCCGTCCCGCTCGCCAAATACGTGAAGCGTCTCACCGACATGGGCACGCCCGCGTCGGCGATCGACGCTGCCGTCCGCGAGCTCCACAACAACTCGGGCGCGATGATGCAGATCAGCCTGGCCGCACCTGAAGCTCCCAGTCGCCGTGGCCGGCTCCTCGCCGTCTCGGGCGCCGCCGCTGCCGCCGCCCTCATCGTGGGTGGAGTGATCGGCGGGCTCATCGGGTCTGGCACTCGCGACACCGCCGCGCCGACCGCGCCAGCGCCGGTGACCGTGACCGCAGAAGCGCCGCCGATCGACGTGAGTGTGCCCACGTCGGCGGATCCCGTCTGCGCCGAATGGTCTCCACTGGCAGATGGTTATCGCGCGAAGCGCGCGGCCTGGGTTGCCATCGATCCGAATATCTCCGCTGCTCAATGGACTCCCGACCAACGAGCGGCGAATATGGCGGTGATTCCGACGCTCCGCGCGGAAGCTGATGACCTGCGTCGACTCGCGGACAAGGCGCAAAACGATCTGCTGGCCACCTTGATGCGCAGCCAGGCGCAGTACGAGGACGCGTACGCGAATCGGCTGCCGAATTACCAGCCGAACGATCAGCGGCTCTGGCAGGCGGTGACTGATTTCGGTAATTCAGTGAACAGCGTGTGCACCGTCACGGGACCGCGCTAAGCGAGTCCGCATGATTGAGAAGCCGCCGAGTCCGCATGGGCTGATCGGTGACCATTGGCCTGAGATCGATGAGCTGGGCATAGCGAAGGTGGCGACAGCGCTCGCGAAGGCTGGCACCGGTGCGGGGACCGCAGAGCAGAAGTCGTACCAAGACGGAACTACGTACCAGACGTTGCTGCCAGAAGGCTTCGAAACGCAGGTCGATGCGGCGTTCAAGGTCGGCGGCATGGCCGCCGATCTATCTGGTTGGTTCGCCAAGTGCGCCACGGAAACCGGCGTGGTGGCGGAGGGTGTCGCGCTAGGGAAGCTCTTGATCGCGGTGACCACCATGGTCGCTGAAGCGGTGATCGCCTCGAAAGAGGCCGAGATAGTAATCCTCAGCCTGTTCCCGTCCGAGGCGAGCACACAGCGTATTCAGCAGCTACGCGCTGAGATCAAACAGATCACCGACGATGCCAAACAAGCGATTCAGGAGCTCTACGACGGTATTTACACACCGACGGCTCCAGCATCACCCGGCTTACAGCCGCTGATTCACAACGACCAACCATTCCCACAGTTTCAGTACGGAACGATTGTCCCCGCTGGTTCAGGTACCGGCTCTGAAACCGGCAAAGGTGATACCTCCGCGCTAGACAATCCGATCCCTGGCACAAAAGGCGATGTGAGCCAGGGCATGACCGACTCGAAAGGCGATGTCCGTCCTGCTGGCGACGGAACCGGTGCTACCGGGAAGGGTGATACAGGAAAGCCCGCCGAGCTTTCAAACTCGACGAAAGGCGATGTGCGACCGGCAGGTCTAGTTGAGAACTCGCAACCGAATGTGGCGGCAACCCCGGGTTCGGCCAGCGCTCCGGCCCCGACAGTGCCAAGTACCTCTGCATCGAGTAGTGCGACGTCGGGTTTGTCGTCGGTGGGTAGCTCAATGCCGAAGATGCCCTCGACGCCGAGCGCGCCCTCCGGCGGTGGTCTTGGTGGCGGTAGTGGGTTGTCCGGGCTCGGCTCGGGTGGTGGTGCTTCTGCGTCGCCCGCTTCTCTGAATCCGACTCAGCAGTTCTTGAATGGTGCGGCGCAAGGGTTTTCGCAGTCGCCGGTTGCGACGGGTGCGTCGGCGGCGACTGCTGCTGCGCAGCCGTTCAGGCCGCCTGCGGGTTCGACGATGCAGACGTCGCCTGCGCCTTTGGCGCCGACGGCGCCGGCCGCGGCGACTCCTTCGGCGCCGGCTGGTCCCCAGCAGGTGGTGTCGTCGTCGCCGAGCGCGCCGGTTTCAGCGGGTGCACCGCCCATATCGGCGGGTGCGGGGGGTGTGCCGTTGGCGCCTCCGCCGACGGCGGGTGTGCCCAACGCTGCGCCGCCTCCGTCGCCGGTTGCTCCTCCTCCGGCGGCGGCAGCACCGCCGCCAGGTGGCGGTGGTGGGCCGGTGTCCGGTCCGCCGCCGGGGATCATGAATCTCGGTGGAAAGAACGCCGCGCTGAAGGCTATGCAGATGGGGGCTCATACGGTGGGAGAGGGGCTTCGGTCGACTCCGGAGTTCAGTGCGGCGATGTCGTTGGTGTCTGCGCTCAACGATCCGGAGCGGCCGGCTGGCAGCCTCATCTTGGGTGGGTGGTCGTGCGCGGTGTTTGGGGCCGGTGCGTCGATGCGGTTCGTCGTCGCCGAGCGGCACGGTTTGTCGTGGATTCCTGCCGGCGTGTATCTGCCGGCAGGGGTGACGGTGGCGCACTTGGATGAGCGGGTGCCGGCCGACGTGCGGCACTCCTGGCGTGGTCTCGATCCGTCGGCGCTTGTGCTTGCCGAGTACGCGAAAGCTATTGGGGAGCAACCCCGTATCGTTGTGGCGCGCGCCTATCATCCTGGTATGCCGGGCTGGTTTGGGCGTGATGTCGTATTGGCTGCCGATGAGGCGAGTCGGGTGATCATTCCGAATCCGCTGCATGAGCCTGGTGGCCGGCACCGGTTGGAGTTGGCGGCGCCGGAGCATTGGCGTTGGGTGATGTCTCTGCCGGATGCGGTGTTGGCCGAGGAGGTCCAGGCGGTCGCCCAGTGGCTGGTCGGTGAGCATGACCAGATGTTCGCGCAGTGGCCGGATGCGGCCGCTGATGCGAAGCTGCGGGCCTTGGCGTTGTCTCAGATTGGCCGGGAGGGCGGCGCTGGTGATGTGAAGCAGTTGCTGGCTGCGAAGATGGGTGAGTTGGCCACGCGGTTGATCGGAGCTCCGAATTATGGGACGCCGCAGTGGGGTGTCCACACCGCTATGGAGATGGCTCTGCGTGGGTGGGAGGCGCTGCTGCTCAGCTTGGGGAGTCCGTCACGGACGGTGATGGCTGATATCCAGTATGCGGTGTTGATGGCGACGCAGCCGATCCTGCCGCCACCGATTGTGGTTGCGGCCGGCGCGTAGCGGGGCCCGCTAGCAGGCGGCCCCTTCACGCCTGGCTCGATGCTGCATTGCCCCAACTGTCAGTGGGTGTAGTCGATCTAGGATCGTCGACACCGGCAAGGCCGAAACCACGACGTACAGCGTCGATCAGCTCCGCCAGGGCCTCGCCCGCATGGTCGGCCGCGAAACCGTGGGCCGCGGCGCCCGCGGGAAGCGGTTCCGCCGCAATATGGATGCCGACCGCGGGGTTCCGCACTACCTGCCGACGTACTGGGCGGAACCTTGGGGAATGTCTCGGTTGTCTTGGTGCTCAGTCCTTTTGGGGGATTGTTGTGGGTGGCGATCCACTGCCCGACGATTTTCGCGGAGAAGTTTCGCGGAGTCGCCGAACACTATCCAGCCGCCCGGGGCCACACCCTCTGCAGGAGGTCGGCGTAGGTGCCCGGAACGGCTCCATCCAAGGAAAATCCGTACTGCGTGATGATCTTGTCGAACTGTTCGATGAGCGCGTCCGTGTTGACGTGGGGGTCGGCGTCCCGATATCTGTCGATCGCGGCGTCGCGGTATTCGCGGAAGGTCTGGCGGCGGCCAGTCGCGAGGGCCCAGCGCGTGACTTCGCGCCATGAGTACACCTTTCCCATGGTGAGATCCGCGAGTTGGTCAGGGAAGTCGGGCTCTGCCTGTAATTGGGTCACGCGCTGACGGCTGATGTTGAGGAATTTCGCAATCTCTGCGCTTCCCATGAGGTTGTCGGTCAAGAGGGGGTCCCGGTAGTAATGGCGCAAAAAACAACGAGGTTCGCGTAGCGCCTGGTCGGCGGTGATTTCTCGGTTCGGGCTGCGGGCCGGGGTGGTTGGTGCTTGGCTTGGCTGCCGATGAGGTTGGTCGGCGTTTTGGAGGCTGGGGTTCGTGGCGACGCGGGTATTCGCGGACGAGGAGTTGCAGCGCCTGCGGGAGTTCCCGGAGATCAGTCGTGAGGAGTTGTTCCGGTACTTCACGCTGACCCCGGCGGATCTGGCGTTCGTTGCTCCGCAGGGCAGGGGCCCTGCGGTCCGTCTGGGCCTGGCGGTGGCGTTGTGCACCTTGCCGTGGCTGGGGTTCGTGCCGGACAAGGTGTCGTCGGCGCCGCCGGTGGCGGTGGCCCGGTTGGCGGATCAGCTGAATGTCGATGCGGTGCAGCTTCGTTCGTATGGCAAGCGGGCGCAGACGCGGACCGAGCATGTGCGGCTGGTGGCCCAGTATCTGGGGTGGCGGCCTGCCGGGTCGATGGAGTTGAAGGAGCTGGATGAGTTCCTTCTGGCGCGGGCGATGGAGCACGATTCGCCGACGCTGTTGTTCCGGCTGGCGTGTGAGTACCTGATCTCGGCGCGGGTGATCCGGCCGGGCCCGGACACGGTGGTCCGCCGGGTCGCGCATGCTCGCACGCAGGCGCAGCGGGAGACCTATGACCGGTTGGCGCGCGAGTTCACGCCGCAGCGGTGTAAGGAACTGGATGCGTTGCTGGTCGCCGACCCGTCTATCGGGATGTCGCGGTTGCGGTGGTTGTCGACCGGCCCGGTGGAGGCGTCGGCGACCGCGGTGAAGGCCGAGGTCGAGAAGCTGGTGTTCCTGCGCAACCTGGGCGCGGATGAGCTGGATATGTCGGTGCTGCCGGCGGAGCGGCGGCGGTTCCTGGCGACTGTGGGCCGACGCTTGACGGGCCAAGCCTTGGAACGCCGGGATCCGCAACGCCGCTACCCGATCCTGCTCACGGTGTTGGCTCAGTCGGCCACCGATGTGCTCGACGAGGTGGTGCAGCTGTTCGATCAGGCGATCTCGGCCAGGTTGAGCAAAGCCGAACGCCGGATGCGCGACGAGCTCGCCGAGCGCGGTAAGGCCGGAGAGGATCGGCAGGGGTTGCTCGACGACTTGCTGGCCATCATCACCGACACGCAGATCCCTGACGAGGAGATCGGCGGCCTGATCCGGGGCGATCGGATCGGATGGGAGCGGTTGCGGGCCGCGGTCGCGCAGGCCAAACCTCGGCTGCCGCGCGATCACGGGCACCTGGCCGCTCTGGACAGCTCGTACTCCTATCTGCGGCAGTTCACCCCGCAGGTGCTGTCGACAGTCCGGTTCGCCGGCGGCACCGCGGCGATCGAGCTGCTGATCGGGGTGCACATGCTGCGGGAGCTGAATGCGACCGGTACCCGCAAGGTGCCCGACGACGCGCCGACGGGGTTCGTGCCGACGAAGTGGCGCGGCTACCTCGACGAGGCCCGCAAAGCCGGCAACACCACCGCCTATCGGCACTACTGGGAGCTGTGCGTGCTGCTGGGGCTGCGGGACGGGTTGCGCAGCGGCGACGTGTTCGTGCCGGGGTCGCGCCGCTACGCCGACCCGGCCGCTTACCTGCTGACCCCGCAGGCGTGGGAGCCGCAGCGTGACGAGTTCTGCCGCCTGGTCGGCAAGTCCGCTGATCCGGCCCGCGCCCTGGCGACCGCCACCGACGAGCTGCACGACGCTATGAGCGAGTTGGAGAAGGTGCTCGCCGACGGCGACGGCCCGGTCCGTCTCGATGAGGCCGGTGACCTGGTGGTCTCGCCGCTGTCGGCAGAAGACGTTCCGGCCGAAGCGGTGGCGTTGAAGCAGGAGTTGACGGAGATGCTGCCGTTCGCGCCGATCGTGTCGCTGTTGATCGAGCTGGACAAACGCACCGGCTACCTGGACTGCTTCACCCACGCCGGCGGTAAGCAGTCCCGCACCCCGGAGTTGAAGCGCAACCTCATCGCGGTGCTGCTGGCCTACTCCACCAACCTGGGTCTCACCCGTATGGCGGAGGCCTCCGGCATCTCCTACGACATCCTGGCCTGGACTTCGGAGTGGTATGTGCGGGAGGAGACGCTGCGGGCGGCGAACCTGACGATCATCGACTACCACCAACGCCTGCCGCTGACCCCGATCTTCGGGGCCGGCACCCTGTCCTCCAGTGATGGGCAGCGGTTCCCGACCCGTGGCAAATCGGTCACTGCCAGAGCGTTGAGCCGCTATTTCGCGAACGAAGGACTGAGCACGTATACCCATGTCACCGATCAGCACGCCACCTACGGCACGAAGGTCATCGTCGCGACGAGACGTGAAGCTCACTACGTGCTGGACGAAATCCTCGGCAATGCAACGGATCTGCCGATCACCGAGCATGCGACCGACACGCACGGCGTCACCCTGGTGAACTTCGGGCTGTTCGACCTGCTCGGGTTGCAGCTCTCGCCCCGCATCCGGGACCTGGGCCGGATCACCCTGTACCGGGCGGCGCCGCGAGCCCAGGTCGAGTCCGCGTTCCCGCACGCGGGCCCGCTTTTGACCCGGCGGTGCAATCTCGATCTGATCGCCGAGCACTACGACGACCTGCTCCGGCTGGCCGGGTCGCTGAAGTTCGGGCACGCCACCGCGTCGCTGCTGGTCGGCAAGCTGTCGGCGTCGGGCCGGCAGAACGCCCTCGCGGCGGCGCTCAAGGAGTACGGGGCGCTGCGGCGCACGATCTACGCCGCCCGGTATCTGTCCGACCCGGGCTATCGACGCAAGATCTCCCGCCAGCTCAACAAGGGCGAATCCCTGCACGCGCTCCGCCGCGACCTGCTCTACGCGCATGAAGGAACCGTGCGCGCGAGGCACCTGGAGGGACAGACCGAACAGGCATGGTGCCTCACGTTGGCGACCAACGCCGTCATCGCCTGGACCACGGAGTATTACGGTCTGGCGACCGAACAGATGCGGCGGGCCGGGCGGCGCATCGATGACGAGGTGCTGGCGCACATTTCTCCGGCGCACAGCGAGAACATCAACTTCTTCGGCGCCATCGAGGTCGACATCGACGCCGAACTGGCCCAGCTCGGCCCCACCGGGTACCGGCCGCTGCGGGTCCGCGACACCCTCTTCTGACCGCCGGCTACCACCTTCCGGGAGAGGGTGCTGGGGCGTAGCTGGGCACATCGGTGGCCTGGGTTGGGTCAGCGACAGCGTGGTGGTTCGGTGGCGGTGAGGACGCGGTCGCTGATCGGGCGCAGCTGGGCGTAGGCGTCGGCGACGGGCAGCACGAGCCCGGTGGGGTGCCGGCTCTGCCAGTCGGCGGCCGCCACGGCGGTGGCGAAGTAGCGGCCGGGGTTGCAGGTGGTGGCGCGGACCCGGGTCGGGTCGAGTTCGTCGGGGCCGGGTACAGAGATGACCGCGGTGGCCGGGTCGAGGCCGCTGACCCCGGAGGCCGGGTCAACGGACAGTCGGATGGTGGTTCCGGTTGCGGCGCAGGTGGATTCGACGGTGGCGGGGCGACCGATGATGGCGGGGAACAGCAGGGTGTCGGCGGCGCACCAGGTGTAGAGCTGGTGGCCGTCGACGGTGAACCGGTGCGGGGTGGGATTGAGGGTCAGGCCCCAGCCGAGGATGCGGTGCCGGTCGTCGTATTCGATGTCCGCGGCGGCGGGCGCGTTCTCGACGTCGGCGACGCTGGCGCCGGCGGCGGTAGCGAGCTGTTCGATGGTGATCGGTTCACCGGCCGCGAGCAGCCGCATCGCGGTGCCCATCAGGTTCGTTCCCGTATTGGCGGTGGAGTCGAACAGTGTGTCGACGATGGTGGTGGCGAACGGGTTGGTCGTCATCGCTGGTGTCCCCTCGGAGCGTGTAGTCACGGGTGTGGGATCGAGTGTCGGGCTTGCCACCGCAGGGAAGGTCAAGCGCCGCAGCCGCATGTCCTCGGATCCGGCACCCACGGCGGGGCGGCGGCTCGGTCGTGGCTGGTCGCCCGGGTCAACGCGTCGTGGTGGTGGTGTTCGAACTCGTCGATGCGGCGGCGCTGCTCGTCGAGGTCGCGGATGCGGTCCTCGATCCGGGTCCGGGAGCGGGCCAGTAGTTCGGCCAGCTGCGGTCCGACCGGCCGGGCGCTGTCGTCGCAGGTGGCGGCGAGCTGACGGATTTCGGCCTCCGTGAGGCCGAGGCCGCGCAGGGTGGCGATGACCTCGACGCACCACAGCGCGTGTTCGTCGAAGAGCCGGTATCCGGCCCGGCTGCGGCCGAGGCTGTAGATCAGGCCCAGGTCGTGGTGGCGGCGTAGTACTTTCGCCGGCACTCCGGTGCGGCGGGCCAGGTCTCCGATGGTCATCACCGGTGTGTTCATGACGGCTCGATCCGGTCCTCAGCCCGCGCAGCAGGACAGCTTGGCGACATCGGCGGTGAAGGTTTGGGCGGTGAGTTTCAGCGCTTCGGCCATGGTCAGATACGGCGCCCAGGTGCGGGCGAGCTGGTCGACGGTCATGCCCGCGGTGATCGCGTACCCGGCGGCGGTGATCAGATCCCCGGCACCCTCGGCGACGGCGTGCACGCCTAGCACCCGCCCGGTCCCGGCCTCGGCGACGAGTTTGACCACACCACGGGTGTCCCGGTTGACCAGGGCACGCGGCACGTTCGCACCGGTGAGCAGCCGCGACTCGGTCCGTAATCCGGCTGCGGCGGCTTGGCTGTCGGTGTGGCCGACCGCGGCGATGGCCGGGCTGGTGAATGTCACCCGCGGCAGCGCCGTGTAGTCCAGGGTGCGGCCGGCGTGCCCGAGGGCGTTGCCGGCGGCGAGTGTGCCCTGCGCCGCCGCGACGTACACGAATTGGGGGCCGCCGGCCACGTCGCCCGCGGCCCAGATCCGCGGGTTGCTGCTGCGCTGGTGGGCGTCGACGACGACGGCGCCGCGGTCGTCGGTGCGTACCCCGACCGCCGCCAGATTCAATCCGGGGGTGTCGGGGCGGCGGCCGGTGGCGATGAGCAGCTGGGCGGCCCGCAGTTCGGTGGTGGCCCCGTCGGCGGTGCGGACGGTGACGAGTTTCTCGCCGCCCTCGGCCAGTGCCTTGTCGAGGGTGGCGCCGGTGAGCACGGTGATGGCTTCGTCGGCGAACACCTGCGCGATGGCCCGGGAGATCTCGGGTTCCTCGAACGGCGCCAGCCGATCCAGGGCCTCGATCACCGTGACCCGGGTGCCGAGCCGGGCGAACAACTGTGCCTGTTCGAGACCGATGGCGTTGCCGCCCACCACGATCAGCGACCCCGGCAGGACGTCGAGCTCCATCGCGGTGGTCGAGGTCAGATACCCCGCCTCGGCGAGCCCGTCGGTCGGCGGCGCCCACGGCGCGGCGCCGGTCGCGATCAGGTACTGATCGGCGTCGATCACCCGCGGGCCATCGGCCCCCTGCTCGACCCGCAGCACCGGTGCGTCGGTGGTACCGGTGAAGACGGCGGTTCCCGAGACGATCTCCCAGCCGTAGTCGGCGGCCAGGTCGAGGTACTTCTCGCCGCGAAGCCGGTCGACCAGCGCGTTCTTGCCCGCGATCAGCTCGGCGAAGTCCACCGGTGCCCCGGTCGCCGCCAGCCCCGGGAACCGGTCGGCGCTCGCCGCGGTGTGCCGGGCCTCCGCGGCGGCCAGCAGCGCCTTCGACGGCACGCAGCCCACGTTCACGCAGGTGCCGCCGATCGCGGCGCGCTCGACCATCACCACCCGTTTGCCGAGGTTGACCGCGGCGATGGCGGCGGCGAACGCCGCCGAACCGGAACCGATGATCGCCAGATCGGCGCGCGGGGATGTCGTGGTCACGGCGGGTTCTCCTTGCTGGGGGACTCCGGTCACGGAACAGGTTGCTATTCGCGTTGACGAATATCTCCGGACATCATACTATGCGCTTATCCGAATAGTTCAACTTTCTTCTTGTGGAGGCGATCCCCTTGCCCCGGTCCACGACCGCCGCCGTCACCGCGCCCGGTGGCGAGACGGCCTGCACGCACCTGGATGCGACGGCGAAGTTCTTTCGCGCGCTGTCGGATCCGACGCGGTTGAAGCTGCTGGAGTTCATCTTGGCCGCCGAGCGCACCTCCGCGGAGTGTGTCGAGCATGCCGGGATCTCCCAGCCGCGGGTGTCGGTGCACCTGTCCTGCCTGGCCGACTGCGGTTATGTGACCGCGCGCCGTGACGGCAAGAAGCTGCGCTACTCCGTCGGCGACCCACGCGTCGCGGACCTGGTGATGCTGGCCCGCTCCCTCGCCGCCGACAACGCCGCCGCGCTGACCTGCTGCACCCGCATCGACACCGCTCGTGTGAACGGAGCAGGACATTGATGAACGTACGCAACAACTCCACGGGGATCGGCGGCCCGCTCGCGGTGGTGGGTGCCGCCGTGGCCATGATCGTGTGCTGCGCCGGACCGGCCTTGATCGCGGCCGGTGCGCTCACCGCCCTCGGCGGTGCGCTGCGCAGTTGGGGACCGATCGTGGCCGCCGCGGTGATGGTCCTCGCCGCCGTCGGCTACACCGCGCGCCGTCGTAAGCCGCCGCAGCGAGGGACAGTCCGCGGACTGCTGGGCACCCGCCGATCGCATCAGCCCAACGCGTCGACCGATCGGAGTTCCCAGCCGTGACCACGCCGATCACCCGACGCACGGTGAGCGCGGCGCTCGCCGCCCTGGCGGTCACGGTGCTGGCTGCCTGCGGCACCGACACCGCCTCGCCCCGCGCCGCCACCGACCCCGTCACGGTCACCGCGCTGTCCGGGGCGCCGGTGACCGTGCCCAGCGGCAAGCCGACGGCGATGTTCTTCTTTTCGGTCGGCTGCGGTGAATGCGTGGGCGGCGCGAAGTCGCTGTCGCAGGCTGCGCGACAACTCGGTGACACCGCCGCTTTCGTCCTGGTCGACATGGATCCGGCCGAACCTGCCCAGGTCGTCACCGACTTCCAGCAGCAAACCGGGACCGACACCGTGCCCGCGGTCATCGACACCGATGCGACCCTGACCAAGCGGTACTCCGTGGCCGCCCTGTCGACCCTGCTCGTCGTCGACCCCGGCGGTGCGGTCGCCTACCGGGCCGCCGACCCGTCCGCCGATCAGATCACCGCCGCGCTGGCGAAGGCCGGGGACCGGTGAACGGGCTGCTGGCCTTGGCGTTCACCGCGGGCATGCTCGCCCCGGTCAATCCGTGCGGTTTCGCGCTGCTGCCGGCCTGGATCACCCACACCCTCGGCGACACCGCCACCGAACCGCTCGGGGTACGCACGGCGCGGGCGCTGCGAACCGGCGTCGCTTTTACCCTCGGGTTCGCGGGCACCCTGGCCGTGGCGGGGCTGGCCATCAGCGCCGGTGCCCGCGCGCTGATCAGCGCCGCGCCGTGGCTCGGTCTGGTCGTCGGTGTCGCCCTGGTATTGCTCGGTGTCGTCATGTTCACCGGCCGCGTGCTCGGTCTGCGACTGCCCACCCGAGCGCTGCGCCCGGCCACCGGGCCGGGCGGCACAACCGGGATCGTCCTCGCCGGGATCGGCTACGCCGCGGCGTCGCTGTCGTGCACGTTCGGGGTGCTGCTGGCCGTCATCGCCCAGGCCCAGGCCACCGCGGGCTGGGGTGCGCTGCTCGCGGTGTTCGTCGCCTACACCCTCGGCGCCGCGACGATCCTGCTGCTGGTCAGCCTCGCCGCCGCGGCCGCCGGTACCGCGCTCACCCACCATCTCGCCGCCCTCGCCCGGCACGGCACCCGCATCACCGCGACCGTGCTCATCCTCACCGGCGCCTACCTGGCCTGGTACTGGCTGCCCGCCGTCACCGGCGACACCACCGGCACCAACGGATTCGCGGCCCTGTCCACCACCGCCAGCACCTGGCTGCAGAACCACACACCACTGATGGCGACGATCGCGGCACTGACCGTGCTCACCGCCGCCGTCACCGTCCTCGCTCACCGCATGATCCGGCGCCGCGTTACCGATGCCGCACCCGTCGACTGCTGCACCCCGACGACCGTCATCGAGGAAGGGCGCCCGCAATGACCGAACGCTACGACACCCTCGTGCTCGGCGGCGGAATGTCCGGGCTGCCACTGGCGCTGCGCGCCGCCCGCCACGGCCGGGTCGCCTTCGTCGAGAAGGAACTGCTCGGCGGGACCTGCCTGAACCGGGGCTGCATCCCCACCAAGACGATGATCGCCTCCGCCGCCGTCGCCCATCAGGCCCGCCGCGCCGCCGAGTTCGGCGTCCGCGTCGGCGGTCCGGTCACCGTCGACCTGGCCGCCGTGGTGGAGCGTAAGAACACCCTCGTCGATTCCATCCGGGCCGGATCGTATCGGGCCGTCGAAAAATCCGCCGACCTCGACTTCTACCACGCCGCAGGACAATTCACCGGTAACCGGCGCCTCACCGTCGACGGCACCACCCTGACCGCGGACCGGATCATCCTCGCGACCGGCACCCGCACCACCCTCCCGGCCATCGACGGCTTGGATGCCGTGCCCTACTACACCTCCCGCACGCTGCTCGACCTCACCGAACTACCCGCCCACCTGCTCGTCGTCGGCGGCGGCTACGTCGGCTGCGAATTCGCGCAGATGTTCCGGCGATTCGGCGCCGAGGTCACCATCGTCCAGCGCGCCGACCGGCTGCTGCCCGGGGAAGACCCCGACATCAGCGCCGCCGTCGCCGACGGCATGACTGCCGACGGCATCACTGTCGCGACCGCCACCACCTGTACTCACGCCGCCGGGACGGCCGGCAACATCCGGATCGGCTGCACCGGCACCGAGACCGCCGAGATCACCGGCAGCCACCTGCTGCTCGCCACCGGGCGCACCCCCAACACCGACGCCCTGGGCCTGGAACACCTCGACCTGCAACCCGACCCGCACGGCTTCCTCACCGTCGGCGACACCCTGAACACCTCCGCCGACAACGTGTGGGCGATCGGCGACCTGCGGGGCGGGCCGATGTTCACCCACACCGCCCGCGACGACGCCGACATCGTCTACCGCACCGTCTACCGCGACCAGGACCGCACCACCACCGGACGTGTCGTGCCGCACGCGGTGTTCACCGACCCCGAAGTCGGAGCCGTCGGCCTGACCGAACCCGCCGCCCGCGCAGCCGGCTACGACGTGATCATCGGCCGCCAGAACTTCACCGGCGTTGCCAAAGCACGCGCCATCGGCAACACCCGCGGCCTGGTCAAATTCGTCGCCGACGCCGCCACCGACCGGATCCTCGGCTGCCACATCGCCGGACCCGACGGCGGCGACCTCGTCCACGAAGCCGTCATCGCCATGACCTGCGGCGCCACCTACGGCCAACTCGCCGCCGCCATCCACATCCACCCCACCCTCGCCGAAGCCGTCAACGCCGCCGCCGGCGGCGTCCACCGACCCGCCGCCGACTGATCCCACAGATAACACCCTGTTATCTGTGGCACCATGAAACCCGGCCTGCGACGACTCCGCTCCGGCGGTGCGCGAAGCGGCCCTGTTATCTGTGGCAAGCAGGCCAGGGAGGTCACAATGTTGTCGTCCGGGATCACCGTCCGCGCCGCCGGCGACGGCTTCCTCGACTCGATCCGCTCCCCGAACACCCGCCGCTCCTACGCCATCGCCGTCGATAAGACCACCGCCAGGCTCGGCGAGGCCCGGCCGCTGGCCAATGTCGCCGACGACGAGATCGGCGAAACCCTGGAAACTTTGTGGGGCGAGGCGGCGGTCAACACCTGGAACGCCCGCCGCGCCGCGGTCGCGTCTTGGCTGGCGTGGTGCCGCGAGCACGGACACCTCGCCCCGGCGGTCCCCGCGTGGGTGAAACGCTCCACCCCGCCGGACTCGGCCACCCCGGTGCGCTCGCGCACCGCGATCGACCGGCTCATCACCCGCCGCGACATCGACCTGCGGGATAAGACGCTGTGGCGGATGCTCTACGAAACATGCGCCCGCACCGAGGAACTGCTCCAGGTCAACATCGAAGACCTCGACCTGGCCGGGCGGTGCTGCCCGGTGAAGTCCAAGGGCGCCAAGCCCCGCACCCGCCGCCGCGGCGCCGCCCATCACGAGTACGCGCACGAGCTCGTGTACTGGGACGCGGGTACCGCCCGGCTCCTGCCACGCCTCACCAAGGGCCGCACCCGCGGACCGCTGTTCGTCACCCACCGCCGACCCGGACCCCGCAAAGCCGTCGCCGACCGCGACATCTGCCCCGACACCGGCCTGGCCAGGTTGTCCTACGGCCAGGCCCGCGCCCTGCTCGATGCCGCCACCGCCACCAACGGACCCGGCACCGGCTGGGACCTGCACGAACTCCGGCATTCTGGCCTGACGCATCTCGGCGAGGCCGGAGCCAGCCTGCTCGAGCTAATGGCCAAGTCCCGCCACCGCAAACCCGACAACCTGCGCCGCTACTTCAAACCCTCACCGGCGGCCATGCGCGGCATCACCAGCCTCCTCGGTCCCGACCGCGGCCACCGATAGCGGCCACCAACAACGACTCGTCCGTCTACCCGGACCAGGCGCTACGCGAACCTCGTTGTTTTTTGCGCCATTACTGCCGGGACCCCGGCGTCACCGGGCAGATCATCGTGCGCGGTGACAGCGCCTATGGATCGCGGGCGGTGATCCGGGTATGCCGCCGCTACGGGGCGGTGTTCTCGCTGGTGCTGACCCGCAACGCCGCGGTGCAACGCGCCATCGACAGCATTCCCGAGAACGCCTGGACCCCGGTGAAATACCCGGGTGCGGTGCTCGATCGCGAGACCGGGGCCTGGATCTCTGATGCCGAAGTCGCTGAAGCCGTCTACACCATGGCCAAAACCGGCACCTATGAGGCGGTCACCGCCCGGCTGATCGTGCGCCGGGTCAAAGACGCCAACCAACCCCAAGACGGGCTGTTCCCGATCTGGCGGTATCACCCGTTTTTCACCAACACCACCGAGTCGGCCACCGACGCCGACATCACCCACCGCCGCCACGCCATCATCGAAACCACCTTCGCCGACCTCATCGACGGCCCCTTGGCCCACATTCCCTCCGGGCGCTTCGGCGCCAACAGTGCCTGGGCCGTCTGCGCCGCGATCGCCCACAATCTGCTGCGCGCCACCGCGACCCTGGCCGGGACCCGTCACCGCACCGCGCGCGGGGCGACCCTGCGCCGTCACCTGGTCAATATCCCGGCTCGTCTGGCCCGACCCCAACGACGACCGATCCTGCACCTACCCCGGCACTGGCCCGCCGAACCAGCATGGATGACCCTGTGGCACAACACCATCGGCCACCGATCCAGCGCCTGAACCACCGACCACCCGACCCGACAACCAGGAACCCGACAGGAAAAGCTGGACAGACCAGCGGCCTCGTCATGCCCACCACCAGCCCGGATCAAGACCATCAGCTCAACCGGCCACCACACCGTCGGTCGGTGGAATCAGGCTTAGTGAGAGGAATGATCAGAACCTGTGGATGAGCCTCGGCGTGGGGGCGTGAAAATGAGCGCACCTTCCCGAGGATGATCATCACGGAATCAGGTATTCGATCAAGACCGGCGTTGGCGCGCTGGTTGGGAAGGTACGCCCATGCTCACCGTAGTTCACGACGGCGCGGAGGCCAACGACAACACCGACAGTGGTGCTGGTCGGTCGTTGTTGGATGAGATTGTCCGTGATGGCGCTCGGCAGATGCTGGCCGCGGCGTTGCAGGCCGAGGTCGCCGCCTACGTGGCGCAGTTCGCTGACCAGCGCGATGACAACGGCCACCGATTGGTGGTCCGCAACGGCTACCACCAGCCGCGCGAGGTGCTGACCGCAGCCGGTGCGGTGCAGGTGAGGGCCCCGCGGGTCAACGACAAACGTGTCGATCCCGACACTGGTGAACGCAAGCGGTTCTCCTCGGCGATCCTGCCGGCCTGGGCGCGCAAGTCCCCGCAGATGTCCGAGGTGTTGCCGCTGTTGTACCTGCACGGGTTGTCGAGCAGCGATTTCACCCCGGCCCTGGAGCAGTTCCTCGGCTCCGGTGCCGGGTTGTCGGCATCGACGATCACCCGGCTCACGTCGCAGTGGCAAGATGAGGCCGCCGCGTTCGGTCGTCGCGATCTGTCGGGCAGCGACTATGTCTACCTGTGGGTCGACGGCATCCCCCTCAAGGTCCGCCTGGACCAGGAAAAGCTGTGTCTGCTGGTGATGCTCGGTGTGCGCGCTGACGGCCGCAAGGAGCTGGTGGCGATCAGCGACGGCTACCGTGAATCGGCCGAGTCGTGGGCCGATCTGCTGCGCGACTGCAAACGGCGCGGCATGACCGCCCCGTGCTCGCCGTCGGTGACGGTGCACTCGGGTTCTGGAAAGCGGTCCGTGAGGTGTTCCCGGCCACCAAAGAGCAGCGCTGCTGGTTCCACAAGCAAGCCAATGTTCTTGCCGCACTGCCGAAATCAGCACACCCGTCGGCCCTGGCGGCACTCAAGGAGATCTACAACGCCGAGGATATCGACAAGGCCCAGCTCGCGGTCAAGGCCTTCGAGGTCGATTTCGGCGCCAAGTACCCCAAGGCGGTCGCCAAGATCACCGACGACCTCGATGTGCTGCTGGAGTTCTTCAAGTACCCGGCCGAACATTGGATCCACCTGCGCACGACGAACCCGATCGAAAGCACCTTCGCCACAGTGCGACTTCGGACCAAGGTGACAAAAGGCCCGGGATCGCGAACGGCCGGACTAGCGATGGCCTACAAGCTGATCGACGCCGCCTCGGCCCGCTGGCGCGCCGTCAACGCCCCGCACCTGGTCGCCCTGGTCCGCGCCGGCGCGGTCTTCCACAAAGGCAAACTGCTCGAACGCCCCACCGACATCACCCCACCAACACCGCCCTCAGACGACGATCAGGACGCCGGAACGGAGGTCGCCTGAAACACCCCGATCCACAGGTATTGACAATTCCTCCAAGTGACGATTCGCGAGGTGAGAGTGCGAGGTGGGCAGGATGGATTCCGCCGCTGATCGTTGAACGGCGGACCCTTTGCTGATGCTTTCTCAGCTTCAACTGGGGGATCGGTCGCGTCTATCCCTCCACCGCGGCGCGGACTCCGATTCGCGCCAGATGTCATGGCAGTCACCACTTTTTCGACGGCTAGCGACGGTGTCGCGTTTTGTCAGAAGCCGCCCGACAGCACAGCGATCGCTGCTGCGGCGGCCCGTGGGTCACAGCAGCCGGACGATGCCGCGGGCAGCCACCTGCAGGGCGCCGAGCAGTCGCTGGCGACCTCGCTTCAACGACGGAACTACGACGGCGATCGCGGCCACCACAGCGTCGTCGGACTGCCGGACGATCGGCACGGCCAGTGAACAGGCGCCTAGCGACATCTCTTCCACGGTGGTAGCCAACCCCTCGCGCCGCACCCCCTCCAACTGTCGGGACAGCACCGCAGGCTGGGTGATTGTGTAGGGAGTAATCGGAGTCAGATTGGCAAACACCTGATCCTGGACTTCGCGTGGCGCGTGCGCCAACAGCACCTTGCCGACGCCGGTGCAGTGCATCGGCAACCTGCTGCCGACGGTGCTAACGATCGGCACGGATGCCCTACCCATCATCCGCTCGAGGTACAATACTTCGTTGCCGTCGCGTACCGCGAGGTGCACGGTGGCGAGCGTTGCCGCGTAGACATCGTGCAAGAACGGCTCTGCGACCTGCCGTAATCCGCCTCCGACCGGGGCGAGCAGCCCAGCGCTCCACATCAGTCGGCCGACCTCGAAACGACCGTCCGTGCGGCGCTGCAACGCCCCGCCCGCAACCAGTTCGGCAGCCAGCCGGTGGGCCGTGGCCATCGGCAGGCTGGCCCTACCCGCCAGTTCGGACAGCGTCAGTGTCCGGTGCCACTCATCGAAGGCGGCGACCATGCGCAGCAAACGAGAAGCGACGCTGGTGCCGGGCGTTGAGGTATTTCCCGCCACTCACGGATCCTTTCCGCTCAGTGGTAATCTAGCGTAGGTCAGTCGCCGAGGAGCCAATAGTGTCAAGGCTATGACAGCAGTGATCGACCCCGATCCCGACGGCGGGTTGCCGAGGCAGCAGGCGATCAGCGCGGAGATCGAGGCGATCGAGTCCGAGTATCAGCGCGCTGGCATCGAGGAGACGCAGCCGCGGCTCGGCTACGCGCCCTACCGCAGCAGCCTGCTGCGTCATCCCACGAAGGACCTACACCACGCTGACCCGGAGGGCGTCGAGCTGTGGACGCCCTGCTTTTCCGAACGCGACGTGCATCCGCTTGAATCGGACCTCACCATCCAGCACTCAGGCGAACCCATCGGCGAACGGATAGTGGTGACCGGCCGGGTGGTCGACGGCGACGGACGGCCGGTGCGACGTCAACTCGTCGAGATCTGGCAGGCCAACGCCGGCGGTCGCTACATCCACAAGCGTGATCAGCACCCGTCCGCGATCGACCCCAACTTCACCGGCGTCGGCCGCTGCCTGACCGATGACGACGGAAGCTACCGCTTCACCACGATCAAGCCAGGGCCGTATCCGTGGAGGAACCACCGCAACGCTTGGCGCCCAGCCCACATCCACTTCTCGGTGTTCGGAACGGAATTCACGCAACGGCTGATCACCCAGATGTACTTCCCCGGCGACCCGTTGTTCGCGCTGGACCCGATCTATCAGTCGATCACCGACCGAAAGGCCCGAGACCGACTGATTGCCAACTACGACCACGACGTCACCACCCACGAATGGGCCACCGGATACCGGTGGGACATCATCCTCACCGGCGCGACGCGCACTCCGACCGAGGATCCCCACCGCGGAAGCGAACACTGATGAATACCCTGCTCACCGCCACCCCGGGGCAGACCGTCGGACCCTTTTTCGGTTACGCACTCCCGTTCGACCGGTGCGACCAGCTGGTTCCGGCCGGCTCACCGGGTGCCGTCCAGCTTTCCGGCTTGGTCCTCGATGGTGACGGCCAGCCTGTTCCCGACGCCCTACTTGAGATCTGGCAGGCAAACGCCGACGGCACCATCCCCACGTCCACCGGCTCGCTACACCGGGACGGCTGGACCTTCACTGGGTGGGGCCGCGCCGGCACCGACGATGGCGGACGGTACAACTTTTCCACCGTCATCCCAGGTCCCTGCGATCCCGGTGCGGCACCGTTCTTTCTGATCACCGTGTTCGCCCGCGGGCTGCTCAACCGGCTGTTCACCCGCGCCTACGTGCCCGGGGGGCAGCTGGCCGGCGATCCACTGCTGGCGTCCCTGCCGCCCGAGCGTCGCGACACGCTCATCGCCACCCGCGAGGGCGCCGGACTACGCTTCGACATCCAATTGCAGGACGCGCCAGGCAAACCCGAGACGGTCTTCCTGCGCTACGCGGGACACCAGCGATGACTGACCTCTTCTGGCCGGGCGACGACCTCGCAGGCGACCTGATGAGCGGCCCCGCATTCCTCGAGGCCATGGTGGCCGTGGAACGGGCGTGGCTGGACAGCCTCGTCGACGCCGGTATCGCACCGCAAGAGGCGCGTGCCAGCTTGGCAGACCTCATCGCCGACGCCGACACCGAGTCGATCGCCCGCCGCGCCGCCACCGACGGCAGCCCCGTCAGCGCTCTGGTCACGTTGTTGCGTGAGCGCTCAACGGCGGCGACAGCCCGCTGGTTACACCGCGGGCTAACCAGTCAGGACGTCGTCGACACAGCGCTCGTCATCTGCGCCCGTGATGTCCTCATGCGCATCGGCGACGAGTTCACCGTCCAAGTCCGGGCGCTGTCCGAGCTCGCTGAGAGGCACCGGAGCACACCAACACTCGCGCGTACCCTGACCCAGGCCGCCCTACCAAGCACCTTCGGCGCCAAGATGGCACGTTGGCTTACCGGCATACTGGACGCCGCCGAACCGCTGACCGGGCTGCTGCCCTCGCTGCCGGTGCAGGTCGGTGGCGCGGTGGGAACGCTGGCGGCGGCTACCGAATTGACCGGTTCGGTGGACGGCGCCATCGCGTTGAGCGACGCGCTCGCCGGCGCACTGCGGCTGGCGCCGGCTCCGCCCTGGCACACCACCCGCTCGGCGATCACCCGCATCGGGGATGCGTTGGTGAGCTGCTGCGACGCCTGGGGGCACATCGCCGCCGACATCGCGACCGGTAGCCGGCCCGAGGTCGGCGAGCTGGCCGAGGGGACTGGTGGCGGCTCATCGACGATGCCGCACAAGAACAATCCCGTCCGCTCTGTGTTGATCCGGCGCACCGCGCTCACCGCGGGCACCTTGGGCGCCACCCTGCACCTGGCCGCAGGAGCGAGTGTCGACGAGCGCTCCGACGGCGCGTGGCACGCCGAATGGGCCACACTGCGCACGCTCGCCCGCCACACCGTCGTGGCGGCCATCCAAGCCTCCGAACTGCTCTCCGGGTTGCAGGTGGACACGGCGCGGGCGGCCGCGAACCTGGCCGACGCGGGCGGGCTGCTCACCGAACAACGTGCAATGACCGAGTTGACCGGTAGCCCAGCACGGCCCGACTACACCGGTGCCGCCGATCGGCTGATCGATTCGACCTTGAGTCGGGCCCGCCGCTTCATCAAGTCTGCGTCATGACCATTCCGGCCTTGGCCACAATCGACTTCGGCGGACCCGACGGTGCGCCTGTCCTCGTGCTGGGGCCTTCACTGGGTACCTCGGCAGCCACGCTGTGGAGCGCTGCGGCTGGATGGCTGAGTGCGCACGCCCGCGTCGTCGGGTGGGACCTACCCGGTCACGGTCGAGGCGGTCCTGGCGAGCCCTTCACGATCGCCGAACTCGCGGTCGCCGTGCTGGCACTCGCCGACGACATGCACGCCGAGACCTTCCACTACGCCGGTGATTCGCTCGGTGGCTGTGTCGGTCTGCAGCTGATGCTCGACGCGCCGCAACGGGTGGACTCGGCGACCCTACTGGGCACCGGTGCGTTGATCGGCACCCCAGCTGGCTGGCTCGAGCGCGCCGCCACCGTCCGCGCCGAGGGCGTCGAAACCTTACTCTCGGGCGCGGCCCAGCGGTGGTTCGCGCCGGGCTTCGTCGACCGGCAACCAGGTGTCGGCGCGGCGCTGCTGGACACCCTCAGCCACACCGATCCGGAGTCCTATGCGCAGGCCTGCGAGGCCCTCGCGGCATTCGACGTCTCCGACCGATTGCGCGAGATCGTCACTCCCGTCCTGGCCGTGGCAGGCAGCGCCGACGTGCCCACACCGCCGGAGTCATTGCGGCGCATCGCCTCCGGTGTCCAGGACGGTGACCTCGTAGTGCTCGACGGTGTCGGCCACCTGGCACCCGCCGAAGCCCCGGACCGGGTCGCCGGCCTCATCGCAGAGCAGGTGGGTATTCCGCAGCCTGCGACTAGGACCGTCGAGGATGTGTGTCGCGCGGGAATGGCGATACGGCGCCAGGTGCTCGGCGACGGGCACGTCGACCGGGCAATCGCCGGTACCACCGACATGACCGCCGATTTCCAGCACCTGATCACCCAGTACGCCTGGGGAACCATCTGGACACGCCCAGGTCTAGACCTTCGCAGCCGCTCGATGATCACCCTGACGGCGCTGGTCGCGCGCGGGCACCGCGAGGAACTGGCGATGCACCTGCGAGCGGCCCGCCGGAACGGTTTGAGCAACGACGAGATCAAGGAGCTGCTGATGCAGACTGCCATCTACTGTGGCGTCCCCGACGCCAACTCCGCGTTTCGCATCGCCGCCGAGGTATTGCCGGAATTCGACGAGGACGAGCGGGCGTCGTCATGAGCCGCACCGCCGTCTGCGCCGCCGCCCACGAAGCCGTCGCCGGAATCGCTGACGGCGCCACAATTCTCGTCGGCGGATTCGGCATGGCGGGCATGCCCACCACACTCATCGATGCGATCATCGAACAGGGCGCCGCCGAGCTCACCATCGTCAGCAACAACGCGGGCAACGGCGACACCGGTCTGGCCGCGCTGCTGGCTGCCGGTCGGGTCGCGAAGGTCATTTGTTCCTTCCCCCGACAGGCCGATTCGTACGTGTTCGACAGGCTCTACCGGGACGGCATGGTCGACCTCGAAGTGGTCCCGCAGGGCAACCTGGCCGAGCGGATCAGAGCGGCAGGCGCGGGCATTGGCGCGTTCTTCTGCCCGACCGGTGTCGGCACCCCGCTCGCCTCGGGCAAGGAGATCCGCACGATCGACGGCCGCGACTACGTGCTGGAGTATCCGATCCGCGGCGACGTCGCACTCATCGCAGCACACCTGGCCGACCGGGCCGGAAACCTGTTGTACCGCAAGACTGCTCGCAACTTCGGTCCGGTCATGGCGACCGCCGCCACGCTGACCGTCGTTGAGGTCTCCCGCGTCGTCGAGACCGGAGGCATCGACCCCGAGACGGTCGTGACGCCGGGTATCTTCGTCGACCGCATCCTCGACCTGTCCTCGATTCCCGCCGCCCGCACCGAGGCCGCCTCGTGACGGGAACGCTCGATGCAAGGACACGGCGTCGTGTCGAGCATCTCGACCGTGGCCCGTTGGACCGCGGGGAGATCGCCGCGATGATCGCCCGCGACATCGCACCTGGGTCGTACGTCAATCTCGGCATCGGCCAGCCCACGATGGTCGCCGACTACCTCGACCCCGCCGCCGAGGTGGTGCTGCACACCGAGAACGGCATGCTCGGCATGGGAGGCGCCGCGACAGGAGACGCCATTGACCCGGATCTCACCAATGCAGGCAAGGTTCCGGTCACCGAAACCCCTGGGGCGTCCTACTTCCACCACGCCGACTCCTTCGCCATGATGCGCGGCGGCCATCTCGACGTGTGTGTGCTCGGGGCGTTTCAGGTCAGCGAGCGTGGAGACCTCGCCAACTGGCACACCGGAGCACCGGACGCCATTCCCGCGGTCGGGGGTGCGATGGATCTCGCCATCGGAGCGAAGCGCGTATTCGTGATGATGACGCTGTTCGGCAAGGACAGGACCGCGAAGTTGGTTCCGGAGTGCAGTTACCCGCTGACCGGGCTTCGGTGCGTCAGCCGGCTGTATACCGAGTACGCGATCTTCGACATCGACAACGCCGGAGACGGACGCGTGCGCGTACTCGAGACCTTCGCCATCAGTATCGCCGCGCTCGAGAAGCGCTTGCACATAGCTCTGTCGTGACCCTGGCGCTTGGGTCGCCGAAAAGTGACTCCATGCTCGCTCAGCGACGAAATTCCCAGAGGAGTGGATTGATGACCCTATCCCGTGACGAGCTAGCCGATTTCGCCGAAAGTATGGCGCGCGCAGGGGATCGCGACACCCAGCACGTGACCGAGGAGCACCTCGTCGTGAACTCCACCGAGGCACACTGGATCCAGACCGGAAGCCCATCAGAAATTGGATTGCTTCTGCGGATACCCGCCCGCTCCATTGAGTTCTTCCTGCAGAAGATCCCCGCCGGTGCGGGCAGTGACCTTCATCGACACGTACACGAGTCAGTTCACTTCGTGCGACATGGCTCGGGCTGGTCGGAGATTGGCGATCAACGCGTAACGTGGAGCGCAGGCGACTTCGTGTATACGCCGCCGTGGGTATGGCATCGCCACTATGCAGATGACCAACAGGACGTCGAGATGATAGTCATCGAGAACTCCCGCCTCCTGGCTGCCGTGGACGCAACCCAGAGGGAAACCAGGGGCAACGTTAGCTTCGCCGAGGCTTTCGGCGTCGGCGACACGTAAGCAGTGGAGAAATTGTCAAGGTAATCGCTTCGAAGGGCGCTTGACGACGGCGGTCAAACACACGGCGGCCGGTCAACCCATCCACGGCGCTAATGTCCAGCCGCCCTGCAACTTTCGTGGCCGCGGCGTCTCCCGGCGAAGCAGGCGGCCTGATCTGCACCCGTGTTGTCGGCCCACGGGTTGTGCGAGTAAAGCGCAAAGTGATCACGATGCGGTCACATGCGTTATTCGTCGAACCCTTCATCTGGGATAGCAAACGCCGCCCTGGCGTTGTCGTTGAGATTTGCAAATCCATCGATAACCACCCGGGCCACGCGGGTCTCATGGTCGACAATGCGGATCAGCCACGTGTGAAAGGCCGCACCGGTGAATTCTTCGCTGACCGGCGAAGGAGCTCTCCAGCGACGGAAGAAGAACTCGAGTCGTGTCGTCAGCTCGATGACATCCTCCTGCACCGGAACGTAGGAAAGTACTTGACGCAGTTCGAGGCGTTCGTCGAAAATCCCGTCCCGCTGCGTGAGATACAACCGCAGACCATTGAGTCCCTTCCATTGGTGGCCGCCGCGAAAGCCGATTTCGAAGTCGTCTGTGAGGACGGTTGCGAACATTTGCTCGGCCGGCGAGTGGCGCTGTTCTAAGCGCAGGTAGTCATCGATCGTCGAAACGAACGCCGGCAGGTCGGGGGTACTCGACACAGAACATCTCCTTTGCCAATGTAGTTAGACCAGCTTAGTAGCAAGCTCTGCGGCAGCTTCGCCGATGATGCCAGCTACTTTGCGGACATGTGATGGCCGTAACCGATAGCTCGGCGCTGATGCATTTAGTGCCAGCCTCACGTCGGGACCTCTTGCAGGTATGGCGACAGCAACGGATGCGACACCTTCTTCGCTTTCCTCCCTACTGGTCGCGAAACCGCTCTTTC
>NZ_JCALDG010000031.1:0-43984 GCF_059812735.1 Mycobacterium sp. NGS40 | reverse complement strand
CTGGCGGCGGCGCTCGTAGTTGATCCGGCCACCGTCGCCCTGCTCTAGGAAGTCGCTTAACCGGACGAGCGCCTGCTGCATCGGCTCCCAGTAGCTTGAGTCGCACAAAACCCACAGCCTGTTATTCAAAATGCTGTGGCTCTCGACGACGCCTAGGAGGCGCACTGCCGCAACGGGTCTGATGGTTGCACCCACGAGCAGTGTGGCGCACGACAATGTCTCGCGAAGTACCAAAGTCTTGCGACGTCCCGATAGCAACACAGACGCCCATTGCGACCAGATTGCCGCCGGCAGCCGGGCAGCCTTCTTCTGGATTCGCTTCTGCCCCGGGCTCGGTGCGCACGGCAGCGTCGTTGCAGAGCGGTATCGCAGCTGGAGTTCAGGACCCATATCGGCGTTACGCGCCTTCAACACGATGGCAGCGGCGATGTCGCTATCTCGCGCGCATGAGCGGATTTCCGCTGGGCCGCTGGTGGCGTTCTGCCCTGCAATGAACCATCGGGCGGCCATCCCACAGTCGGTCACGCTTGCGTCCCACAACACCTTCAAGGCCAATGTGGTACCGACTGCAACATCCAGAGCACGAAGCGGCGCTTTGTTATTCAGTGTTTCTCGCGCCTGTGAGGACGCGAAACCTACCGTATGCTCACCCGTCAGGTCATCCTCAACGTCCTCAATCGTCAGGCCGTGGGTCGACGAATAGTTCAAGATCCTGTTGGCAAGGCTTCTGACAGCCTCCAGGACCTCCTGCAAAAGCCGTACGTGGGTGTCAAAGATTCCGAAATCAGCGTAGCCGTCGTCAATAACCTCATTGACCGCCTCCTGCGCCCACGAAAAATTGTGTCTATCGGTCCACCGCAACGTTGGAACCGTTCCCAGTGGAAGACCGCAACGGCAGGTGGCTGGAGGCTGGATGCGGCGGTAGTACTGGGTCGATCGCTGATAGCTTCCGCAGCCAGGACATTGGTCAACAAGGAGGCAATTGTGTTCCAGGCACGCGAAGGACCAACCGAGGCGCCAGCGCAATTGCCACCGGCCGCCCGTTTCGCATAAGCATGCAGGGCAGAACCGGGACCTCGGCAGAGCTCCGAAGGGAAACTTTGGATTGAGACGCTCAGTGTACGCATCAATATGCAAGGCGGTCCCGTCGTACTTGCTCAGCGTCATCGCTTCGAACGACTCCGCCGGTACACCGGTGGCCGCCTCGAGCAACTGTTCCTGCTCCGGCAGCAGCCAGGTCAACCAATGCGGCTTCGCGGTAGCCGGAAGCTTCGCGGCCGCCGCAAGAGTTCCGACGGTGCCACCCATTGCACGTGCGCTGGCCTCCAACCACGAATCGATCGATTCACCCTCAAGAGGTTGCACCTGAAGCGGAAGCCAGCGTCGCGCGACTCTCATTTCGAGCAGCTACTTTGACAAGGTCTTGAGACCGAGTCGACAGTTACCAGCATGACCTGCACTTATGTCTGCCAGACACTCAGGTCGGCTGTCGCTGTTGTTTAACAACAAGTGCACGCTTGTTAATCTTCATTGCATCTCGACAGCAGCAGCAGCCATCACAGATGAAAGTGGCACCCCCTCCCAACCCCCGCGGCGGGTTGGGAGGGGGTGCCGGGTGGTGGTGCCGGGTGGTGCGCAGCCGAGCGGCAGCGAGCGGAACGCCAACCGCGCCCGGCTGATCAACTATTCTTAGGTCTGCGAATGTATCCAGGGATTTCCATCAATGGCGGCCGGCCGTGACGATCCGAATTGGGTGGGCGCGGGCGAGCTCGAGTATCTGGCGGAGGCTGTAGTCCTCCAAACTCGGACGCTCAGCCGCGCCCGCGGGATCGACGACTTGGGCGTACTCGTCGATCTCGACGCGCAGCGGAGCGGGCGCTTCATTCATGGACGCTTTCATGGCGCCAAGGATGGCAGTACCGAATCACCGATTCCAGAGGAGCGGGGCCCCGACTGTCTTTCATCTTCAGTCTTCGACTGCGATGCGAACGTCATGGCCGGCGGACGCCAGGGAGCTTGCACGGCGCGCTGCAGCGACTCGGTGAATCCTTAGTGGGTATGGGATCCGGTCCCGCAGTGTCCGCGCCTCCGGGTAGAGCTGCTCGAAGTCGGCTTGGTCGTCGAGCATGTAGACCACGCTCACACCGTCGACGGTCTCGACGGGGAGCTCTGCGGCGGTGATGACGATGAAGTCGTCGAGAGCTTGCATTTCGGCGATTAGGCCGGCTGGCACCGAAGATCCTGCGGGGTCACCGGCGCGTCCTGGTGCCCATTTGATGCCTGCCTCCCACTTGTAGTACCTCTTGTGTGGGATTCCCAGTAGGTCGCCGGCCATTGTTTTGAGCAAGCCGACGGCTTGCCGGCGGACGGCCAGGTCGACCCGGCGATCACCGTGTTGTCCACCGTAGACTTCGACGTCGATGCCCCGCCGGCTCAGCTCGCCGGCGGCGCGCCCAATCGCGACGTGTTGCAGGGTGAATGGGTAGGGCGTTCCCCACGGAGTCCTTGCGTGTGGGTACATCTGGTTGAAGGCGTCTTGGTCGGCGAGGGCAATAAATTGGACGGCCTTGTCACCTGTTCCCTGAGCTGCTGCGACGGCGAGATCTGTCTCCTGCGCGACGAATCGTTCCATCGCAGTGATGCTTTCGACCATCTGCGGGTCAGGTGGCTTCTCCCCCTCTTCGGCCTCGTCGTAGTCCTCGTAGGAGACCTTCATAGCGCGTGCGGATTCTTCGGTCTGTAGGCCAAGTGCAAGTCGGCGCGCTAGCAGATCCGACCAGAGGTATTCCCGCCCGTCGTCACCGCTGAAGACAGGCATGTCCGTCGTCACACTTTCCTCCTCGGCGCCTGCCCGTGTGGCCTGCCCATACGTCAGCCAGGGTACGGCCCTGATCAGTGATCCGCTACACCCACTCGGTGAGCCGGGGAAGCGCGGTGGCGAGACGGTCGAATAATGTCGGCCACCCTTTTGCTAGCCAGGACACGTGACCGTTGGAAAGTAGCGCGGCGTCGATGATTGAGTCGACGCGGATCTGGTGGGCGGGCATGCCGAGCTCGGCGAGTTTGGCGTATATCGGGTTCGCTGGGATGTCGCGGCCGGCGAGGTATTCGAAGACGTGTCCGCGTTGCCAATCCCAGATTGGTCCGAATGTGACTGTGCCGTCGTTGCGGCGCACCACGCCCCCGAACTGCGCGCGGACCTTTTCGCGTGAGTAGTCCTGGTGCGCCGTTGTTTCCCTCGCCAGCCTGCTTCGGTACAGCATGCGCCGGCCGGGAGATTCCGAGGAACGAACACCCCACATCGAGCCGCGGCCGAAGCGCGAGTGGGCAGCCTTGGCGGGTGTAGTGATCATGATGTCGGCAAGGCTGCCGCGTAGTACCCGGTCTGGCGCGTGGTGGTCGAACCCGCCGCCGGCGATGAGCAAGGTCAGCAGATCTGGTTCGGCTGCGATCACGGTCAGGTTGAGTCGCCACCGCTGGGTCAGCTCTTCGATGTACCGGACGGTCTCCGGGAATTGCAGGCCGCTGTCGAAATGCACGACGGGAATGTTTGGGTCGACTTGCCGGGCCAGGTCGACGACGACAGTGCTGTCCTTGCCGCCTGACCACGAGACGAAACCGTCATGGCAGTCCAAGTGCCCGGCGATCCGATGCAGTAGATGGTCATAGGCGTTCGTCCCTCGCCGCCGGACGGCGATCCGACGCAGAGCCTGAATATCAAGTCCGGGAGGCGTGTTCATCGTCGGTCGACAAGTTCGATGCGCATGCGTGGGAATACCTTTTCGAGGTACTCGCGGACGTAGTCCAGGGCCTGGGGCGTTTCCAGTATCGACTCTGTGGTGGTGGTGTTATCCCACCACCACCACACTCCTTGACGCCGAAATCCGAAGGGTGGCGGCACCGGGCCGCCGAGGTGTTCGCGGGCGAAGATGCGAGCAGCCCCGACCACAAAATGCCAATCCAGGCCCCCGAACGTGATCCTGCCGGTGTCATCGTCTGCGAGTCGAGATAGGCGCTGCGGCAACGTCACTCGGGCAAGACAGGTCGAGACAATTATCGGCGCACGCTTCACCGACCGGTAGTGGCCGTTGCGCCCGGGTTCATCGTCGCTGGGTTCTAGCCTGTTGGGATGGACGATCCACGTGTCGGCCACGGCTACCACTCCTTCAATTGCACGACGATACGGTCGCCGAACCCGCCGTCGCCGGCCTCGTAGACGGCGTAATCCGCTGACGTCACCGCGAACTGCATCCCTCGCGGCAACAGATGTGTTGTGTCCTCGACGCTGTCGGAACGGCCAAGGTACATACCGCGGCTCGTGACGATCTCAAAAACCACGTGCCGCGAGCTGTCGTGGCCCGACGTCTCGTGCAGGTTGTGCCGGCTCAGCGTGAATTGGTCGAAGGCAACGAGGGAACCTGGGCGCAGATTAGCCGGCAGATCCTCCAGCTTAGTCACGTCGCGGTGTGTGTCAGGCAGACGCACCGAGACATACACGCGGTGAGCCCGGTCGTTGAGCCGCTCATAGGACTGGACGGCGCGATCGAGGCGCTGCACCGTGGCCCGATCGGAGTCGGCGAGCTGCTGCACGTCGCCGGCCCTAGCGTGTAGGGCGCGGTTGATCCGCCGCCACTCCTCGGGGTTCTCATCGGTGATCATTGCTCGCATGGCCCGGTGCTGTGATGCGGGGGCAGACGCCATGACCTTGTTCTTGACAGCGGACCGAAGTTTGCGTTGACGACCGCTCAGTGCGGAGCGGAAGTCACCGGGTGGCGGCAGCTCACCGCGCAGTCGCGGCGACTCAACGGCACTGACATCACGAGGCGTCGACCGGTAACGATCCCGCGCGGCCCGGGTCACTGAGGTGTCGGCATCCCGGATCTCGTCGGTGATGCGGTTGCTCAACCGCTGGAAGTCCCGCTCTCCCATCACCTCGGCGGCGATCTCGCGAGCTGCCTTCACATCGCGTTCGCCGATCGTGCCGGCTTCGGGATCGACGACGAGCGCCCGTTCCCTATTGGGTCTATTGGTTTTCGCGCCCACCAGCTCCACCCAGGCAGATGTTCGGCGGCACATTCTCCGGGTTCCGCCCGCGGATGAACCACCGGAAGGTGCCGTGATCAGGCGTAACGGGGGTCATAGACTCAGGCTAGAGAAGATCCGGGTGGCGTTAAACAGGAGGTGGCCCCGGAGTCGGCCACTGCTGGCCGCACCGAGGCCACCCTGGGACACCCTCTCCCAACCCCTGCGGTTGTTTCGTACCTTTGAGGGTAAGCCATACCGGGATAGCGGTCGCCCTCTTATCGTGTCGATCAGCATGTACACCGATCCTGCCGCCGCAGCGTGGATCGTCGCGGGCAAACCCTCCGTCGACGCACCCCCGCCCGTCCCCGGCCGCTGCGCCCGCTGCGGCACCGAGGGCCCGACAGTGACGGCCTCCCGAATCCTCAGCGACAAGTTCACCGGCTTCGAGGACTGGCCATACGGGTGGCGCAGATTGTGCGTGCCCTGCGCATGGGCCTATGACCGGCGGCCGACCGCCCAGGTTCCCATGCTCATCGCCCGCGACACCGTGACCGAGTATGCCGATGGGCGCGGACTCGTGGGGGTGCTCACCGCGGGGCCGCTCGCCACCACCTGCGCCGCAGTCTTGCCGGTACGCGCACTGCTGAAACGTCGCTACCTTTTGCCGACCGCCCAGTGGGGACATTTGGCGATCGACAAGCTTGTGCTGCGTTGGGAGTCCAGTGACGCCGCGCGGCTGGCGAACCTCGTGTGGCTGCGCGGCGCCGTCGGCGCGACATGGCCGCAGCTATCCCGCGATGCGCCGCCGGCCAAACTCATCACCGGGCAACCTCGGGAGCACTGGCCCCGGATCATCAACGCTTGGGAACAGTTCGCCTCGTGGCGGTCCACCCCGATGGTGTGGGCGGCCGCACGCGAGATCACCGACCCGCCGGGAGACAGACCCGAACCGGTGCGACGCCGGCTCTAGCTCCACAGCCTCTCGCACGGTGGCAGGCTCCATCGCTTTAACCCGCTGCGTCGATACATGCACGTCACACCGATGATCGCCCGTTACAGTTGGGATCATGCCTGCCGATGACCTGCCGCCTTCGCGCGTATGGCAGGCGGCAGTCCCCGAGCTGGGCACACTCGACGACGCCGACGACCTCGCTGAGCGGTTGCTGCTGCATTTGCACTACGCCATCAACTGGGACAAGAGCTGGGTGTCCAACCACCGTGCGACATACTGGACCGACGTTCTGCCGTCCCGGGTATTGCGTGCCGCCTATCAGAGCGACACTCTCGACGACTGGTGGTCTGCTGCCGCTCATGAGCTCGAAGCGGACCCGCCGCGCAACCAGGAGCGCCGTATCGAGTTGGCCCTATTGCTGCGCCAACCCTCCCTTCAAGTCATCAGCGCGTTCCACGATCGACTTCACGCTCTGTTACTGCGAGTGCAGATCATCGCTGAGGCGGTCTCCGAGCAACGGAAAAGCTCGTCGAGGCGGAGCGCCGAATGACGCTATCTACCGTCCGTTTCGACATCGACATCGTCGCCAAATCGTCGATCGTGCACGGACAGGGCCGTTCCTCTGGCAGGGCCGACACGGTGAGCGTGTTTCGTCGCGAGAAGATCATCACACCCGACGGTGACATGATTCGGGTACCGGTGGTGTCGGGCAACAGTTTCCGCGGTGTACTGCGTCGTATCGGTGAGGGTCTCACCGCCGATGTGCTCAGATACGAACAGTCTCTGCCGATCCCTGCAGCTCATCTATTGACCAACGGTGGTCGGCTCGGAAAGACCGACAAACCGATGACCGATGACCGGGAACGCACACTGAAGGCGTTGATTCCGCAGATTGCGATCTTTGGTGGAGATGCCTCGGGCAGGGTCATGTCGGGTCTGCTGACCGTGAGCAAAGTGTTGCCTGAGGTCGCCGAGCTCGCCCATATCTTGCCGCGACCACCGAGCGGGACGCTTCCCTCGGCCATTCGTGGCATGACCGCCGAGTCTTACACCCACCTGGCCGATCACCGGCCGAGCACCAGTGAGCCACCGGTGATGAACACCGAGGCCAAGGAAGATAGTCCGCTGGGCATCTTCGGGTTCGAGGCCTTATCGGCCGGCACGCGGATGCAGTCGTGGGTGCAGATCTCGCACGCCACTGACTATCAGCTCGCGTTCTTCAACAGCGTGCTGGTCGCGTTCGCCGAGCGCGGTCACCTGGGCGGCCGCTCCGCCGCCGGGCACGGCGCCATCAGCGCGACTGTTCATGCCACGGCACTTCGGGGCGAACTGCCAAACCCGGACCTCGACTGGGCCGCCCAGTTGCGCCGGAAGCGCCGGGCCGCCATCAAGGCCTTAACTGACCTGACCTGATGATCCCGCTTCTGGTGACTGCCGCGACGCCGCACGGGGTGGCTACGTCGCGGCCGTGGGGTGTACCGCTGGACGCGTTGCTGTCGTCGGTGCTGTGGCATCGGCGCAAGTGGGAGGCTCGCGCCGCCGGTCATCATCTGGCCTATCACCCGGATCTTGAGCCTGACGCGATCGAGCTTCCCCTCGCCCGATGCTACGACCCCGACCACGACGCCTGGCACTGGATGGCTACGTTCGCTGATCTGCGGCCGGGTGGCGTCGAGCCGGATATTCGTTGGCGCACATCACGCACCGACCGCCGTCGGCTTCAGCAGCTCGCACCCGTCACCGGCAACGTCGTGTCGGACACATCGGGCCGCTATCTGCAGCGCACTGTTCCCGTGATCGCCCATCCCGTGGCCACATTGACGTGGCGTGCCGTCGGCGACCCTGACGGTATCCGCGAACTGCTCGCCGACTTGCCGTCGATCGGGAAGCATCGCGGCACCGGCGAAGGTGTGGTGGCTCGATGGACGGTCACCGAAGCACCGGACGTCGCGGCCTGGTCGGCCGGCCACGAGCACGAGCCCGGTGTCTTGGGCAGGACCGTCCCGCTCCGATGTCTGAAACCCGGCATGGTTACCGGCGAGGTTGGCATTGGCGCGATACGTCCGCCCTACTTGCATCCGTTCAGCCGAACCGATGCGGCCCACCCGGCGCGGTAGCCCCACGATCGCGAGCGTTCTGCTGCTGCGTGTCAGTAGCCCCAGTCTGGTCCTGGCGGAAGACTTCCCTGGTAGATCACGTTGCCGTTGCCCCATCTGCGATCGACGCCGATCGATCCGTCAGGGTTTTGCCACCAGAAGTTGACGTCGCGCTGGCCGCCTTCGCTCCACTTCTGGAAGTCCTGCGGCGACGGCGGACCTGAGAGCCACACCTTGACCTCGCCGACGTTGCCCGCCGGGTCGATGCTGGTCTCCATGATTTCGCCCGGCCCTGCCGAGATTTCGACTTTGGCATCCGGGGTGACTTTGTCACCCTCGACCTGTACGAACCGACCGTTCTCGACATACCAGGTGTGCAGCGCCGGTGTCGGGCCGCAGATCTTCACCGGGTCATTGTCCTTCGACCCCAGGTAGCAGGCGTACGGCCGCACATCGTCAGGGTCCGGGGCGCCCTTGTCGCTCTCCGTCGGTGCCGGAGGTGGTGGTTTGGGGTCGACATGCGCCAGCGGCGCGGCGACATCTCTCGGCAGCTGGCGCTGCGCCACCCGCACCGCCTCAGCGGATTGCGCATACTCCGCCGCCGCGTTCAACACAATCTGCCTCGACTCCGCGACACGGTGCTGCCCAGCCTGGGCAAGGCCGACCATCCCTTCAGGTGTACCGCGCTGCGACCCCAGAGCCGCGCGGTCCTGCGCCCAGCCCGCCTCCATGGTGTCCAGTTGTTGCAGCGCCCGCGGCCCAACCGACTCGACACGCGCAACGGCGTTGTGCACCTGAGCATTTGCGTCGTCAACCACGTTGCGCGTGCGACCTAAATCGATAGTTTGCTCGGTGGCGCGGTGTTGGGCAACCCCCGACCACCCCGCTGGCGGCGCGGGTTGCGGCGAGGGCTGGCCAGGAGCCGGCGGTTGCGGGGGATTTCCAGTGCCGACCAGCGCCCGCGCCTCGCGCAGTTGCGCGTCGACAAGATCGGCGAACTCCATCGCACCTCCCAGGTGGTCCCTGTGCCTACTCAACGAAAATCGGAATGGTTCCAATGCCACGATGCGCGCATTTGCACCTTCGGTGATGCGTCCGGACCGACGACGAGATACCCTGTGCCGTCGAGTTCTCGACGGCGCTCTAAGTGGACAGCAACTCCGCCACACACTAAGCCGGCCGCGACCCCGACGAGCGGCGATACCGATACGAGGATGGCGGCCGCCGCCACGACCCCGACCACCATCAGCGGGAGCCGTTGGCATCGGCTTCGTAACCGATGTACGGGATCACGAAGATCAGATGCGCAGGCCATGAGGCGCCATTGCTGCGCAAGAGCGTCTAGGTCGAACTTCGTATCGGGGTCGCGGTGAACGAAGGCCGCCCACGAGCTCTCACACCACCGCCGGTAACCTTCGGCCGCGGCGATCGCCGGATCTCCCGACAGCATCGATCGCCGCCGATGATGCGCGACGAAACTCTTAGCCATACGAGCGTCGCGCCTGAGGCCCACGGCGACGTCGTCGGCGCCGACTCCCGCCGTGCGTTGATTGGAGACAGACCTTCGCTGCATAGTCCGAGCGTGGCATCGACCGCGACGGTCTTCCAGACCACTGCATCTGGCGGCTGTCAGGTGTTAGCGGTGGCCGGCAACGTCCTGCGTGACGTCCAAGACGTCGAGTGTTTTCTGACGGCCCAGCTCGTAACGCGCGGTAATGATGCCGGCCGCTTCTCTCCACGTGACTTCAATTGCACCAAGCGCGATCGCTTGCTTGCGCTTGGCGTCGGTGACGTCGTAGTGCCAGTTCTCAGCGGCCCGGCTTCCCGGCTTCGCCAGGGGCTTGCCCACTTTGGTTGGGTCTTGAAACCACCGCCGTTGCAGTCCCAGTCGGGCAGCGAACCCATGGAGTTCGGCTTGGGTGTCGGCGAACAGGTGCGACCATCGGGTGTCGTAGCGGCCGACGCGCGCGGGGATCCGCGCGTCATCGACGTAGACGGTCACTGGTCGCTCTGCCGAACGTCGGTGCTACCGCTGCCTGGATGCCCGAAATGAGTGCCGAGTGCGTAGTGCGCTGCCAGTGCGGTGAGCACTGAGCACGGCGCTTCGACGAGGCATTCTGAGAGTAGGGTTCCTGCCCATTCTCCTGCCCACTGTCCAGCGGCAGGTGTGCAGGCCGGGCAGAAGACGCTTTGGGCGGGACAGGTGGAGGTGTCGTCGTGGGCGTTATGGATCCCGAAGTCCAAGCATTCCTCACAGATGCTGACGGCCGGCAAGTGGCGACTCGCATGGGCGAGGAGTTGTGTCTGGTGTGTCGGCGCGAGCGGGTGATGGGACCGGATTAGCGCACGGTCGCCGGCGATCGCGGTCAGTAGTTTCGGCCCGAGGTGCGGGTCGATGCCAGCCGCGGCGATGGCAGCGGCGTCGACGGCATCGGGGCAAGCGGCGTCGAACTGGTCGGCGACGGTGCCACGGTGCAGCGCGAGGATCCATTGGCAGTCGTGGCATGGGCGACCGTACCGGTCTGCCGCTTCGCGGCCGTATGGGCCCCACGTAGGGGCGAGACCTACGGTTCTCTCGCATAGCGCAGCCGCGTGTACCGCGCGGGGGTCTGACGAGAGATCGATTGCGTGAGTTGCCGAGTCCCGAGTCACGATGTGGTGATGGCCGTCGGTGTCGCTGACACCGAACAGCAGCGCGCCGGAAGGAAGAGGAACAGGTGCGGTATCGGTGGTCATGTCAATTGAATTCTGCTCTCGTCTCGTGTTCGTTGAGATACATCGGCCCACCGTGCGGCGATGATCGTCGACGGTGTGACACCTAGTTGATCGGCGGCGGCGAGTGCAGCCAGGAATACGTCTCCGAGTTCGGCCAGGAGGTGGGCGGTGTCTGCTCGGCCTTCAGCTCGTTTGAGAAGTGCCCCAACCACTTCGCCGCCCTCTTCACCCACCTTGGCTACGCGCTGCCAATCGGATCTCTGCACGCCTAGGCGGTCAAGGTGAGAACCAACTGTTACGGCAAGTGAGTCCAACGCGTTGAGTGGACGATCGAACCCAAGTTGAGCGTGCGGTCTCGCTGACGGATCGACGAGAGATCCATTGCCCGTGGCAGTTTCGAAGCAGCGCTGATGTTTGGGTACGGCGTGATCTCGCGCCGATGTCATCGTCGTAGTCCCGATCGGGCAGCGGCAATGCCAGCTTTGCTGGTTTGGAGGGGTGCAGGTTCATGGTGGCGAGGTGATCGCTGTCTCCCCGGTAAGTCGCCGCTGGCCGAGCGGCCCGAGATTGTCGAGGCCTCGGTCAGATACTCGCTCGCGGCGCGCCGTTGCTCAGGTGTCACGTTATCTGAAAGCACCACGGTCGCAGCGAGATCCATCGCGGCGAGGGCGTACTGGCGCCGGCGGTGCGGGTCGTCGACACAGTCACGTGCTGTCTGAAGATCGCGGCGGGCGTCTTCGAGGCTGTCGGTGGTGGGCATCTTGTCTCCGTTCACATGTTCGGTGCTCGACGAGGGCGCACGCGTGTCATGAGCGGTGGTGCCCATGTCGGCGGTCATGCGTGACGCCGATAATGGGGATTGGGCAGATTCGGTCGCGCAGTCCGTCATAGTCGTCAGGTTTGCCATGGCATCGCGGCCGCGGTGCGCGGGTGTTCGGCGTTGCAGCGCCTGCTCATGCAGATCTGAGATGCTCACGATGTGGCGGTGACCTCGGATATACCAGTCACACGGGCAGAGGCGGTCACCGCCGTGTCGCTGACAGCCCGCGGTGTAGCGGCTCACGGCAGCCTGCAGCGACGGGTGGGCAGGTCTGGCCAGCGCCAGGCTTCCGGTGATGGCTGGGTGACCGTTCCACGTTGCGACGACGTCCTCCCCCATGCCGTCCAAGAGGTCGGCGAATGCGGCCAGTTCGCCAGGAGCTAAGGGGTTGCGCGGTGGCTCGTGCGGTTGCCCGTAGTCGACGTGGGCTACGTCGACGACGACGATCGCATGGCCATTCCAACCGGATGGGATGAACCGTAACGTGCGGTTGCCGACGGAGCCGATCTGTTGTCCGTGGTGTTGTTGCAGTGCCGTATCCAGCTGAGCTGTGTCGAACAGCCACCTCAATCCGATCAACAGCATTGGCAGATGGGACATCACATCGATAGGTCGGCTCACAGCGCGATCTGCGTTCTCATCGCGAGTTCCGTCCGTGAGGTTCGTAATCTCAGCTGTCATCGGGATTCGCTTCCTTGGCACGGGGTCGTAGTCGTGATTTCGAAATGAGTGGCGACGGAGGTGAGAACCGAGCAGGGCGAGAGCACGACGCACTCTGTCGCGCCTACGCTGTCTTCGAACTCCCCCGCCCATCCCCCGGCCAGGAACGTGCAGGCCATGCATGCCACCCTCGCGTCCGGGCAGACGAAGATGTCGGGTCCGTGCACTTGGGGGCTGCTATCCCAGCACTCGCCGCAGACGATCACAACGGCTCGGTGCCGACACAGATGCGCGAGCAGTTCAGAGACAGCGCCGGGCTCTGGGCGCTCGTAGTTCAACTCGTCCCTGTGGTTGGCCAAGACGGCACGCAACAGTGCTGTCAGCAGGTCTGGATTGTGTCCAGTGTTAGCGATGAGGTTGCGCTGCAGTTCATCTGGTGAATAGCGGACGACTTCGCGCTCTACTGTTCCCCGGTGTAGGGCCACGATCCAACTGCATTGCTCGCACCGCCGTTCCGTGAGCATGACGTTCTGATCGCAGTATGCGCCCCACTTTCGGGCCAGTGTGACGCGTTCTCCGCATACACCGAAGATCACAGGGTGGCGGCCTTCCGGCGTGACAGCCTCTGCCTTGGCGGCGATCGTCATGTCCACCGCGTGTCGGCGATGCCGCCCCGGGCCGATGCCGAACCGGTCGGCGGCCGTCACCGGTGTTGCTATAGCTGCACCGCTATTCATGACCTTCTCCCCCAACGTCATTCGACAGCACTTCCCGTCTCGTGCGAGCGCGGGCGGATGGTAGGGCGCACGTCCGTAGCTACGTCATGACCGTCTTTGACTGCAGCGAGGTCGTCACTGGGTTGCAGGCTGGGCCATGCACCGATGAGTTGCGCTGTCGCGCATGGCCACCGGGAACATTGGCGGCATGACGGACCGGACAGCGCCGCCAGCGCGCCTGCCTCCAGGATGGGCTGGTGTAACGCGCCGATCGCAGTCGTCCGGGTTTCTGCGGCCGTCTTGCCCTCCGGGATGACGATCTGCTGCCCCACCGGGCCGGTGTCGTTCTGGATGGGCCACGGTCCCAGCAGAAGAGCTGTTGAGCAGGGCCAGCGTTCGGCGCACTGTCCGCACGAAGGGCCGCTCAGGTCGCTGCTCGACGTGATGGGTTGATGCAGGGTGGCGATCGCGGCCAGGCAGCGTTCAGCTGCGGAGCGCAAGGTCCGTGGGATGACGATGCGCGCCGGCACAGATGGCGGACGGGTCATGCTTGCGGATTCCTCAGGCCCGAATCCGGTCAGCATTCGACATGAGCGCTTCTGCTGCTTTGGTGATGTTGGTGACGGTGTCGCGGTGCACACCGGTGCGCGTCGCGATGGTGGTAACCGGCACTCGCTGATCCCACAGACGCAAGACATCTGCGGTCTGTTCAACAGACTTCACCGTCACCTTTTCTCGTACCAGGGTTTCGGCGACATCGACCCAGCCGTCGTTGTTGTTCGACATCTCCCCATTGCTTTTCGACAGGTGGGCGGGGCGCAGTTTCGCCGCATCGAGTGCGTGAACGCTGTTGAGGGCCTGGCTGTCTGATGCTTCTCGTGCAGACGTGTCGGTGCTGTCGCCAATATGTGACCGCGCAGATTGGTCCCCCTCGCGCCCAGTAGCGCCGCCGTCTAGATGAGTTTTGCCGTCGTGCCCGAGATTGTGCGGCGTGGGCGCGCCGGCAAATGATTCCGGCGGCCGGGTGGGCTGTGTCCACGGCGACGGTTGGGTGTGGGTGGCCAGTTCGCCGGCGTGGTTGAGGACAGCTAACCGTGCCAGCATCCGCTCGCGCATCACCGCGTCGTCGGCGACGCCGGCAGCCAGCAGCGCGCGCTCCAGGCGGGCCGCGCGCGACCACGGCCAACGCCGTGGCCGGGACAGTGCTGCGGCTTGGTATGCCTTGCGGTCGCGGGAGCGCTGCGCGGCATCGCGGTCATCGTCGCCCAGACCCAACCGCGACAAGCAGCGCTCCCGTAGTTCACGGCCGATACGGGCAATGGTGCTGGTGCGGTGGTGGCGGGCACGAAGTTCGAGGCCAAGCCCGAGGTGGAGCATGACGGTGCCGAGTACCGGGCCAAGCAGGATTCGACCGACGGCCTCGTCGGTGGTCGACATGGCCCACGCCATGTATGCCATGGCTGCGCACATAGCCCACACGGGTGCCCGGAACGCTCCGGGGTGGCCGGTGCGCTGAACGTTCACGGCCATCCCTGCGCCGCACACCACGAGCGCCAACTCGGCGACTGCGAACATCACCCACCGTTCGCCGTTGGCGGTAGGGATGTGAAGTACGTGTTCGAAGAATCTCCAGGATGTGTTCAGCGACACCAGCAGCGACACGACCGCGACGAGGTAACAAGCCAACGCAACCCACGGTGCTCGTTGTTCACGTTCACTGTCTGCGGCACTGTCGTCCTGCTGGCGCCCCGAGGGGGTTTCACTTGTCACGGAATGATCACCTGGGTGGCCGATGATCCCGGAGTTGCGTCGGGAGGGTCCGGCACTTCCCACGGCGGCTGTCGCGCCGATCATCGTGTTGACCGCCCTCGCGGGAGCGGCGTCGTCAACTTGGGTCATCACCATGACTTCAACCGTCATGGGCGTTGGAGCTGTTTTCAAGACCACCTGCAGGTGATGGTGCCCAGCGGCCGGTGGGGCACGCTTGCATCCAACACGTGCATCGCTTACCTTCAGAGTTGTCCTCTGACACTGACCGCCACCGCGCAACCCTGCCTGGTTGCGTCGGGGCGGTTTTCATATTGTTCAGCGGTTCGAAACGGGCGTGGCTCACGCCTTTTCACTGCGGTGTGAGTAGCGGCGCTGTGCGCGATCGAGTCGCCGGGCGCGGGATCACGAGCAGCCGTCGGTGTGGCGACACGGCACGAGCGTAAGCATTTCTGGCTGCTTGCTTTCAGGCAATACCTGGCTGCGGCTACATGGCCGTGTTTCGCTACGTCGCGGACTGGGCCTTGTCGTAGGCCTCGATGATCGCAGCAGGCATCCTGCCGCGTGCTGGCACCGTAATGTTGTTCTCTTTGGCCCAGACTCGGATCAGATGCATGTCGTGACGGCGCCGCCCGTTGGTCGGTAGTGACCCGTTCTGACCGCGGCCGTTGACCCTGCGGCTCTTGGCTATCCACGGTGCAAATTGGTCGCGCAAGGCTTTGTCATTCACGAGGTCGATCTCGTACTCGATCCCGTCTAGCCCGAATTGTGTAGTGGTAGCACCGGATTCGCCGCTGATGTCATCGACCAGTTCGATGGTGATTTTCTTGGCCATTAGGTCTCCTCGCGACGTTCGACGCTCCGGGGTGGAGGTGCCGCACCTCCTGGCGGTGGCCCCGTGGCTGGCGGGTTCTGTCCTCCGCGTTGCTCGCGGCTTGTCTGCTCGGTGCCATCAGGTGCGCGGTGGCGCCCGTTGGAGTCGCCGTTGCGTTCAGGCAGCGGCGATGAATCCCCGTCGGGTGAGGACGGCTGGGGCTGTTGCCGAGGGCTTTTCCCGAATGCTTGCGCCCAGTCACGGTGTTGCCCGGCCGTGGGGGACGTTGTCGGCGCTGACTCGGCGGGTGTGGGCGGATTGTCGTGGGGTTGGTTTTCAGGTGCTGGCTGCCCGTTGCGGGTGCGCCATGGCGGTAGGGGCCCTGGAGGGGGAGTCTGTGGTGTGCTAGCGCCACGGGGCGGCGGTTCGGGCCAGGGTGCGGTGGCCGGCGGCCGGATCGGTTGTGGCGGCGGCGCTGGCGGTTTGGGGCCGGGCTTACGCACTGGCGGGTGCGCTGTGACCGGACCGCTGGGCTGAGCAGCAGGGGGCGGTTCGACAGGTGCCGGCAGGGCGGGCTGCATTCGCCGGTCTGGGGTGGTCGCCGGTTGTCCTGCAAGATCGTCAGCGAGGTCGATACGGGTGCTGTTTGTACGGTCCGCTGTCGGCGGCTGTGGGCCCTGGGGGCCGCTTGGTTGCTGGGCAGGCGCTGCTGGTGTGGGCCGCGGCCGGGAGGCGGGTGGCCTGGGCCGAATGGGCGGGTTTGGACGGTCGGCTTGCCGCACTGGGCCCCTGGCGGTGGTCGGTTGGGGACTGACCCCCAAGATCCGCCGTTCTTCGTGGGCGGGCACGGAGCGTACTCGTGCGCTGAGCCCGGTCCTGATCTTGAGGGTGAAGCCGAACTGATCGTCGGTGTCGACGAGTTCGATATCGGCATCGCATGCCTCGTCGTCGGTCAGGACGGTGACCTGCGGTAGGTGCTCGGGCCAGTCCTCGTCGGTGTCGATCACTAGGACGGTATCGGGGTCAAGTCCGGCCAAACCTAGTGCGCCGGAACCGCGTTGCAACGCGATCTCGGTGTCGTCATCACCCACGTCGTCTTCGTCGTCAGCGGTCCAGCCGGCCGGGTAGTCGTCGAGGATGTCGCCCGATACTGCCAACGACGCGATGGGCTGCCATTTCTCGGGTTCGTCGGTGACGATCAGCAACGGTCGGCCGGTGACGCTTGCCCGCAAAGCGGCTTGCCGCAGCAGTACTGAGCTTTGGCACAACACGGTAATCGGCCCGGACAGCGAGAGGTGGACCGAGGTGTGGTCGCGTGGATCGCCGATCGAGCCGATCAGTGGGCCGGCGGGCCCGAAGGGCAGCGTGGGGGCTGCCGGACCCAACGCCGTCGCTGGCAGGGGTGCCGCGACGGGCAGATATCCGATCCGGAACTGCTGCCACATCGCTGTTTGGACGCCGTAGAGCGGCCCGAGGCGCGATACCGGAGGCGCGGGCGGCCGCGCATCGGTGCGGTATCGCACCAGCGCGGCGATAGTCGTGGCGCCATTGGCTCCTGGTGTCAGCCGCACCAGCGTGGTGACTGACTGCGACAGCGGCCAGGTCCACCACTGCGCGGCATCCTCACCAATATGTGCAGGGTCTGCGTAGTAGACCCCGGTGAAGCCGCTGCGGCCTTCGAGGTGCGACCAGTGGTCGGCGATCGGCGCATCGACATGCAGCAGGGCGTTGACAGCATCGATCGCTTCGGCGCCAGCGGGGCGGGCGTCCAGGCCGGAACTTGCGAGGGTGTCCGCGATACGCAGGCACGTCACCGCGGCGACGCGCAAAGCCGCCTCGGCGTCACCTCCCCGCCGGTCGATAGCGGCGAGGTTGTCGTGGAGGTCGGTACGCACGACGATCCAGCTGCGCCGTTCGGCGGGCGCCACGGTGGGGCCGGTGATCTGCTGGTACAGATCGGCGAATCCGCCGGCGGCGCGGAAGCCGTCGCTAATGATGTCTGCGGTGTTCACCCCGACGTCGAGGACTCGGCCGACCAGATCGGCGAGCTCGCCGATGTCGAGCACGTTGGCGGTCCGTTCTTCGGTGTCGGTGACCACCGACGGTGCCAACGGGTCACCGTGCAGTTCGACAAGGGTGATCAACTGCTCGTTTTCGGCCACAACACCGATGGGCACACCGTTGATGAAGACGTTGCGGGCCGGCGGCGGAGGCTCGGTCGCGATGGAACGTCGGTGACGCAGCCATGCCCACCAGGTCGACATCCAGTGAGTGAGTGCGACGTGATAGATCGTGATGAAAACGATGAGCATCAAGACGATGGGAACGGCAGCTACTGCGGCGGGGTGCAGCCGACCACCGGTGGCCATGACCCAGGCCATCCCGGCAAGGATGATCAGCACTGTGCGGGTCACTGTGACCCGCACGCCGAGCATCGGAGGCTTGGTGAAACCTTGTGCGCTGCTTGAGGACACGTTCCTGCTCATGGATGGCTCTTTCTACGCAGGGCCGCCCAGGCGCCGATCGCCAGCAGGATGGCGCCGGCGATGCCGAGCACAAGATAGGTGGCGGTACGGCGTGGTGTGTAGTCCGGCGGGGGTGGCGGCGGCGCCGGATGGATGATGCTGTTCACCGGCAACGTCGGCGCGGGATCGGCGACATTCCAGGTCAATGCGGCGAGCGGATCCACGACGCCCCAGCCGACCGAGGGATCCGGTGTGGTCGGCCCCGCGTGGGCAGTGGCTTTGAGCCGGTGCATCACTTGGTAGGCGTTCAAGTCAGGATATTTTTGCCGTACGAGCGCGGCGACCCCGCTGACGTAGGCGGCGGAGTAGGAATCGCCGAACATCGGCACCAGGATCTGGTCTTGGCCGGGTAGGCCGTTGACGAGGTGTCCGTCGGGGAAATTGCCTGTGCTGACGACGTTTTCACCCGGGGCAGCCAAGTCCACCCAGGGCCCTTGCAGAGTCGTGGTGGAGGGCGTGCCGTCGTTTTGGACCGACCCTACGGCCAGGACGTCGTCGGCCCACCAGGCAGGTGACGCGATCGTCACCACGTTGGCCCAGCTCGCCGGGTCGGTACCGGGCGGCGGCGGGTTCTGCCGGCAGTCGCCACCGGTGTTACCCGCGGCGACCACGACGACGACGTTGCGTTCGGCCACCGCCCAGTGCAGGGCGGCGCCGAGCTCGCGGTCGTCGGCATGGCGCACTGCTTTCATGCAGGACACCATCGAAATGTTGATCACCGTGGCGCCGAGATTGACGGCATGGACCACGGCGCGGGCCATAGCGCGGAGATCGATTGCTGTCTCGGTGAGGTTGGGGTCGTCGGACTGGTCTGGGTTCTGCAGCCGGTAATGGCCCGATGACTGCCGGATGCTGATGAGTGCCGCGTCAGGTGCCACGCCGACGAACGCGTCCCCCGGACTGGGTGCTGCGGCAATGATTCCGGCGACCAGCGTGCCATGGGCATCACAGTCGGTGAGCCCGTCACCATCAGTGACGTAGTCCCCTCCGGGACGCAGGTTGCGTAGCCGCGGATTGGGGGTCACTCCGGTGTCGATGACGGCCACTGTCTGCCCGGCGCCTGTGGCGAACGGCCTTGTCGCACCGAGATTGAGCAACCGCCAACCTGGGGGCGGGTCGGCGAAATTCGATCCGGGCAGCACGCCAGGTACTTGGCACTCCACTTGCAGTTGCATGGGCTGCTCCGGCCCGACGGTATCGGGCGGCACTGCCGCGGCGTCGATCGTCGGCGGGGTCAGCGCGTGGGCAAGTCCTGCGCCGGAGAACACCGCCACCAACGCGCTGACGACGAACACCATGGACAACCGGTAGACGAGGGGCCGCATCGCGATCACCCGATCCTCAGATCGCGTAGGACCGCGAAGATCCCGGTGACCCACGCGGCCAGCGGATACACGGTGACCAGCGCCATCCAGCCGAAGATCTCGATCAACCGGGCGACTCTCGGATTGACGCCTCGTGGGGTCACTACCACCGCGATGGTCACCAAGGCGATGATGGATCCCACCACCACGGCGAGAACCACCGCGGGTTTCCAGCCGTCATGCCAAGCCAGCAGGAGTCGCGCCGCAGATCCCACGATGACCACTGCCGCGCCAGCGAGCATCGAAAACGCTTGCAGCGCATTCGACATCGTGCGCCCCCAGATGGTCAGGATGATCGCGACGCACGACACGATGACCATTTCGATTTTGTGGTGGTAGGAGTGCGGATCCATCGTGAACACCGCGGCTGCGGCCGTCGTGACGGCGGAGGCCACGACTAGCCCGGTGGTCATCTCGACGGCCCGCTGGGACCGTATCCGCACCGTCTGAAGCTCCCGCTCTCCGATCTCGCCACCGACTTCGATCGTTTCGCCGTCGGCCGGCACCCTGGGCAGGGTGATCCGGGCCAGCCCCGCTGCGATACCGCTCGCGTTCTGTAGGCCGATCAGGCCGGCGATGAGGACGCCTGCACCGATCGCCGAGGGACGCAGATTCGTGTACTCGGCCACAGCACAGATCACGGCCACGATGGCCATCAACGCGCTCAGCGCAGTGGTGATGGCCAGGTGGCGCCGGGTTAGCAGCAGCGCGCAGATGGCGCCGACCGCAACACCCACCGCTGACACCATGACGTGCGGGATTCCTGGCACTCCAGTGCGCTCCGAGATGGGAATCACTTGTCCCACAACAGCTGTGGCCGCCACCCACACTACGGTCCAGGCGGTGGCGGCGTCGCTGCTCTCGTATCGGCGCGACGCCGACCACATGCCAGTGAAGGCCACCATGGCGCCGATGCCGCCGACCAGCACCCACCACCACGAGTAGGAGCTGCGAATCCACAGCAGCCACTGCGCAGCGCAGACCGCGATGCCGCCAAAGGCCAGGCCGGCGAGCCCGGCCTGGCGGGCGGCGTGCACATCGAAGGGCCGTCCCGCGGCCGCCGCCGCGGCCGCGGCGGCGTCAATGACGTCTTCGGTGACCTTGCGGTACCGCTCGGTGGATTTGACCGCCCGCAATTCGAGGACCGCGCCGTCGGTGACCCGAGCATCGTGGAGGGACTGGTCGGGCTTGAGGGGTCCGCCGATGCGCGCCAATGTCCACTGGCTGCCGGCCGGGGCGGTGATGGGGTCACCGTCGCTGAGCTGGTCGACGACGTCGCCGATGTATTCGCTGATGGGTGAATGGGTCGGCAGAACAAGATCCTGCTGGCGGGCCTCCTGCTCGGAGTCGCCGTACCACACCGCGACACGCGACAGAGCCGTCCCGTTGGTCGTCGGCGCCATCATGCCTCCTGATCCGTTTGAGGGCCGGATAGCCCGTGAGGAAACGCTGGGTGCGCTAGCTGGCGGTTTTGGGGAAAAGGTCTGAGACCGCTGCGGCGATTTCGAGGTATCGCCGACGACTCTTCTTCGACAGCAGCTTCAGGTTGATCTCGCGGCCCTCGTGCACGTGCCGATCGAACGGGGTGACGAAGATCCGTTCCTGCGGGATCTTGCGCGTGAACTGCTCCACTACTTTGTCCACCACCACGTTGGGCTTGCCGGCCTCTGTGTGGTTGATGATCAGCACCAGATTCTCCAGCAGTTTGAGATATCCGTTGTGGCGCAACCAGTCCAGTGTGTGATCGGTCTCTCGTAGGGCATCGATGGAGGCATTGGTGACCACCACCACGGCACGAGACTCGTGCAGGACCGCCTTCATCAGGTCAGACTTCAGGGCAGTGCCGCAGTCCAGCAGTACTACCGAGTAGTACTCCTGCAACAGCGCCATCGCCGCCTCGAAGTCCTCTCGCTCGACGGTGCGCTCTGCACGGGCGAACTCGGGCTGGGCGAGCACCTCCAGTTTTGACACCTTGTCGGAGGAGGTGTGAGCCCGCACGTCGTGGTAGCGGCTCACCGATGGGTCGGAGACGAGTTCGATGATGCTCAGGTGGGTCTCGCGACCGTGTCGCTCGGTGAGGTTTCCCGAGTCGTTGTCCAAGTCGACCGCGATCACCTTGTCACCGCGCACATCGCACATTATCGAGCCCAGCGCCTTGGTGGCGGTCGTCTTGCCGACCCCGCCTTTCAGGTTGAGAACAGCAACGGTAAATGTTGTGCGAACAGGGCGAATAACGCGCTCTTTAAGGCTGATTTCGTATCGTTCATCTTTGCCAGGGCCGATTGTTATACCCGGAACGATCTTATTTAGCGCGGCGCGCCATCCGTGTTCGGCTGGAACCGACATCCGCCGCACATCGGTCTTGTCGAGCGCAACGTATTCCGAGTCGTCGCGAACGTCTCGACGGGCGGGCACCCGCGTGGCCGGAACCGGCACCGCGGGGGGCGGTGAATAGGGACGGACCTGTTCGGGCCCCGCATACGGGGCTGGCTGCTGCTGGTGACCGGGCGGCTGCTGTCGCTGTCGATAGGGACGGCCCTGCTCGTACGGGTAGAGCGGCGGCGTCTGGTTGTCGGCGCCTTGCCAGTCGCCGCGGTCGACGGCCGTGGTCATCTCTTCCGGCGAATCGACGGCCGGCTCTGGCTCCGAACGCTGCTGCGGTGGGTTCTGCGGCGGGTTCACGGGGGGCCCTTGTGGCGGTCCGCCGGCGGCGGGGCCCCGTGAAAAGGCTCCGTAATACGGGTCTTGTTCGTTGCTCATAGCTTTACCGTAACACCCTTCTGCGCCGAATTACACGGGCACAAAACACCAGGTCAAAAATATAGCGGCACGGGTTGTTTATACCCGTGCCGCTATATTTGTCTCGTGGTGTGTTGGCGTCAGCCACCGAAGGACGACGCGTTGATCTGCTCCTGGTGCGCGGTGTTGTTGGTCGCCTCCTCCACCGCCGTCAGGTAGGAGTCGACGGCCAGCTTGAAGTCCTGGCCGTGCTGGTTGAGCGTGCGCTGCTCCAGCGTCCACATGTCCGACGCCTCGCCCTGCCAGACCGAGGCGCCCTGGGCGAGGTCGCCTTCGAGCGCCTCGTTCTGCCCCTGGATGGTGTTGGCGTGCCCGCGCAGGACACCGACAGCCCCGTGAATCGAGGCGAAATCCCAAACTTGCTGACTCATAGCGATTTAGCTCCTTGTCTTGAAAGGTTGATGGGGTGATGGTCAGAAGGGCAGCGATGCGCTGGACTGGACGGTCCCGGCGCCGTCGGAGTCGACGTTGACATAGCCGCCGGCGGACTGGGTCACCCGCTCGGAGATGCTGTTGAGCTGGTTGACCAGCTGGGTGCCGACCTCGTGGAGGTGCTGGGCCTTCGCCTGGGTGGCGGTGCCCGTTTCACCGACGAGTCGGCCCTGCAGTGCCTGCACTTCGCCGAGGAACGCTGTGAGGGTCGCTTGCTCGGCCTGCGCGGTCGACCCGATCGAGTCGGCCACGGCCTTCTGGGCTGCGGTGTCGGTGTTCAAAGCCTGAAGGGCCATGGAATTTCACTCCTTTGTTTGTGCCGTGTGATGCGATTGTCGATAGTGCAGATCAGCCATTGATCCGCGGTGCACTGTCTCAGGTGATCAACCCCCTCTAGAGGTAGGCCCGCGCCCAGAGACAGTGACGACGCGGAGGCTTACAGTGGATCCCGTCTCTCATACCAGCCAAAACGATCTCCGCGGCATACGCAAGAGGACCGCCAGGCACCCCCCTTTCGCTCGTTTGACCAGGTCGACTGGCCATTACCGTTCGTCGAACACTTCGAAGCCCAACGCGGCGACCACCGGCTTCTCCTCGGCTACCGGTTCGTCGAGGACGACCGAGGAACTCTCCCCGCGGCCGTGGGCCCCCGCCATGGGCCCCATCATCCCTGTTCCGCTGCCGACGGCACTGGCGCCGCCGGTGGGCGTCGCCGTGGTCCGCACGACCTCTTCGGCCGACGCCGTGGGGGCCGGCGCGGGCTGCGCCCATCCGGCCGGTGCGCGAAGAGTTGAGGTGCCACCGGAATTCGCCGCCGACAACAGGCCCGCGCCGCCGTATCCGCCGCCGGCGGAGCCCACCGGGCTAGTACCGTAAGCGCCGAGCTCGTCGGTGGAGCCGAAATGCGAGACAAGGTCTGCCGGGGAGATGTTCTGATTGGCCAAGTCCCCGCCGCCCATATTCTGGAACAGCGACGTGATCTGCTGCAGCGGTTGGGAAGCCGTCTGCATCAGCTGTTGCGGAGCCTGGCCGACGACCTGTCCGGCCTGTGAGAATTGCTGGGGCACTTGCGACGCCATCTGGGTTGCCATCTGCGTTGCCATCTGGGTGCTCTGAGTCGTCTGACCGGCCCCGTCCTGCGCGGCCTGCGTGCTTGCCTGCTGGCCAGCCAAATTGCCCGCCGTCGCCGCGAGCTGGCCCATCTGTTGCGCCTGTCCCCGCGCGGCACCCTCCGTCGCTGCTACCTGCAGTTCTGCCAGCAACGCGTCGCGGCCCATGCTGGCCGGCAGCTGGGCTGCTGTCTGCGCCAGGATCTGCGCCAGACCAGCTTCGGGCAGACCAGGTGCCGCCATGATGCTGGGTGCGACGGTGAACGGCGGGAACGTGGTGTTCACCCCAGTGGCCGCCGAATACCCGTCCATCGCTCCGGCGGCACGGTTCCACAGCACCACCAGGTATTCGAATTCATTCATCCCGATCGGAATGGTGTTCACACCGAGGAAGTTCGTCGCTTCCAACACTGCGTGGGTGATGTGATTGGCGGCGATCTCACCGAGTGTGGGAGTCTCAACCACGGCGGTTCCGTAGCTTCCTCCTTGCGCGGCCGCGGCCGCGGCCCGCTGTTCGGCCATCGCGATGATCGACGCCATCCAGCCAAGATAGGGCTCGAATGCGGCCTGCGCTTTCTCGGCCGCAGCCCCCTGCCAGGCCGCTGTCACCATGGCGATCTCGGTGCGCAGCGCGGCCATGGCGGCGGTGAAGTCGGCTGCGACCGCCTGCCATCCGGCCTCAGCCTGCATCCAGGGCTCGACGCCCGCCCCTGCGATCAGCCGCCCGGTGTTCGCTTCGGGCGGCATCCCATGCCATTCCATCGACCGCTATTCCCCCGTCGGGAAATCCTCTCGGTTAGAGCACCGTGACAGCGCCGGCAGCGTCGACTGCCTCATAGGCGGCCGCGACTGTCGTCATACCTTCAGCGGCCAAGCCCAGCATCGCTGTGCCCTCCGCCGAGGTGGCGCTGAAATCGACTCCCTGTGCGCTGAACGCAGTGGAGGCCACCATCGACACCGAATCGATGCCGGACGGCACCAGCCCCGATACCACAGGCATCGCTGCGGCCGTCGCGGCGCCCTGCTGAGCGGTGACACCGGTGACGCCAAGCCCTCCAGCCAGCAGTGTTTCGGAATTCACCTGCAACATGTTGATAACCCCTTCCCTCGGAACACACCCATGAATGAGAGCCTTACACGTAGGTCAATGACCTGCAATAGGACCGTTATACTCCCCGGTTCTACATTCGCCATCCTCAGAACGAGCCGGTGCCGGGCAAAGCCTTCTCCAGTTCGGGCACCACTGGCGTCTGGATCACCTCCTGCCCCTCTGAGCTCAGCAGGATGCCGCGACCTTTCGGCTTGCGATCCAGCCGCACCGTCAGTACCGGCCCCTCGCTGCGAATGCCATCCATAATCAGGTTCGATCCGCCGGCCTCGTTGTTGAGCTTGGGCAGCGAATTCCCGGCACCGAGCATCCGGTTGGCGGACACCATCGGGCAGGCCACCACCGAGTGGATGCCCATCATGGGCGCGTTACCCCAGTGCTCGGCCAGCGGGGCGAACCCCGCGGGCGCGGCGTTGGCCACCGACGAGTAGTCGTCGACGAACAAGAAGATCTCCGGGCCGCTCCACCAGGACCGTGCCCGCCGCTCCTGGATGGTTTCGGTGCCCTTGAGGCGCCGGTTCTCCAGCGACCCGGCCACGCCCATCATCACTGGCGCAAGGTCGGTCGGGTTGCTCACCAGGCTCGACCGTGTCACGGTCTTCTGGATGGTCGGCGGCGCCGAATAGTCCCCTGCCTTGTACTTCGGGTTGGGAACCTGTTCGACGGCATCCCAGCGCAGCAGGTAGTCCTCGTCGATGGCATCGAGAAGTTCCGATCCCTTGAGATCCACGACGAAGAACCTGACCTCGTCGGGGGAGAATCGCGACGTCAGCGACTTCATCATCGCGGCAATCAGATGGGTCTTTCCGCATTTGGGGCCGCCGAAGATGTTCAGGTGGCGACCGGACATGAAGTCAAACAGCACCGGTGACAGATCCTTTTCGTAGAGACCGATCGGCACCGTCCATTTCGAGCCCGTCCAGTCGGCGGGCACGTGCAGCTTCGACGCCTCGACCCTTTCGGGAAGTACCCGCACCTGCCGGGCGCCCTCGCCCTGCCATGTCGCACTGATTTCCGCGATCGCGGCCTCCAGCCCGGCGTCATTGACGGCTTCGGTCTCGTCCAATCGGGGCGCACCGATCATCAGGTGCAGGTGGCTGGCCAGATCGAGGGCACGACCCGGCACATCCGCGGGGATTGACTCGGCGAGCTTCTTGTTGTTGACCCCCGACAATTCGGGCGAGTTCAGTTTGAAGTCGATGCGCGTGCTGAAGCTTTGGTTGAGGCTACGTCCCAGGTTCGAGAACACTTGCACAGCGACCACGACGTGCACACCGACCGCCAGACCGTGGTTGGTGATTTCGGCCAGTGCCGGCAGAAGATCGTCGTGGTCCTCCTTGAATGCATCGAACCCGTCCACGAGCAACAACACGTCACCGAAGCCATCGTCTTCCGCCACGCCCGCGGCGACCTTGTCACGGTAGCTGGCCATAGCGGTGATCCGGAGCTTGCGAAACAGCTCTGATCGCTTCTTGATGACCTCCGTGACCTCGGCGATAACGCGTGATACCGCATCGTTGTCGCGGCGCAGTGCAACACCGCCGACGTGCGGCAGTCCTTCCAAAGCCAGCAGCTTGCTGTCGGAGCTGAAGTCCAGACCGTAGATCTGCAGCCGGCGCGGGCTGTTGAGCTTGGCTGCGGCGATCGCCAGGGTCTGCATGGCCACAGACTTGCCGGATCTGGTGCGGCCCAGCATCACGAAATTGTTTTCCGCCAGGTCCACGGTGAACACCTGCTGGGCGTGCTCGTAGGGCACGTCGAGCAGCCCGATCGGCAAGGTCAGCACCGCCTTGTCACCGGCGTGCAGTCCGCTGTCGGCGACCAGACGGCCCACCGGCCGTGGTTTCAGCAGCGGCGGCAGCCACAACTTGAGGCAGTCGGTGCCGTGGCCGGCAAGTTGGTCGAGGATGACGGTCCCGACCTCGGGGGCGTTGTCCATCTCTTCGGCCGTGCGTTCCACCGGCGCAGCTTCAACCTCATCGTCGATGTCGTTCTGGCCGGGGATGGGCACGGCGGTCACGGTGAATGGCGCGACACCGGTGATACCGCCGACGGCGCTGCGTTCCCCACGTCCGACGGTCAGCTCGTTGGGCGGGAAGTACAGCTCGGTGGGGTTAGCAGCCCGGAAGTAGCGCGGCTCAGCACCGCCGACCTTCAGGTAGCCCTCGCCGGGTTCGGTGAGGTAGTAGGCCGCCTTGTCTTCGATTACCGCCGCGGACTCTTGCCCGCTCGCCGTTTTCATCGCGATCTTCCATCCGCAGTTGGACAACAGCTGTCCTACCGACACACCGGTCAGCGACTGGGTCGCCAGCATCAGGCAGATGCGGTCTGCGCGGCCCTGACGGGCCAGGTGCTCGTAATCGTCCCGGAACTCGGGATGGTCTTTGAGCAGCGCGGTGAACTCGTCGGTGACGATCAATAATGTCGGGAACGGCGGGATCTTTGCGCCCCGCTCGCGAGCCTTCAGGTAGGTTCGCGCGTCCCGGAACTTTTTGCCGGTCGTCGCCATCCCCATTTCGCTACGCAGTCGCTGACGGCGTTCCACCTCGCCGCGCAGCACGGCGCTGAGGCGATCGATCATGTCCTGCGAACTCAAGTTGGAGATGATCTCGACGGTGTGCTTGAGCTTCTCGAATCCGTCGAACGTGGACTCGCCCTTGTAGTCGATGAGGACCAGGTTCAGCTCCTCGGGCGAGTGCTGCGCCACCAGACCCAGAAGAAGGTTTACCAGGAATGTCGATTTGCCCGAGCCGGTGTAGCCGAGGATCAGGCCGTGCGAGCCCATGCCCTGCTCGGCTTCCTCTTTGATGTCCACCTCGACCGGCGCCCCTGCCTTGTCCCAGCCGATCGGCGTGCGCATCCGGCCCCGGTCACCTTCGGGGTGGCGGCGCCACAAGCGGTTGCCCATCGCGCCTAGGTCGTCGACCCCGTGCAGGCTGGCCCATGAGCGGACGGCCTTGCTCGCATCACTGGACGGTCCCACGACGGCCGACTTATCGGTCGATGCGCGCCAGCGCGCCATCTGCCGCGCAATCTGACGTGCCTGCGCGACGCCCACGGTGTCGACGGCACTGAGCCAGGTGGTCAGCGGATCATCAGCGGTCATCTTCCGTTTGCGGGCGCGCCCGTCTGGGGCTACCTCTACCCGGGCGCCCAGGACTTCGAGCCCTTCTTCGTCTTCACCGCCGCGACGCAGCACGGTGACCGCTTCCATGCCTTCGCCGATACCCCGCTCGACCCGGTCGGCGACGACGATGAGCCACGGGTGCTTATTGCCCGTGAACGCTTCATCGGCGGAGAAGTCGCCTCGGCCGGCGAGGATCTTCTCCAGCGCGGCTGGTCCGTCGGCGGGCGTGTAGACCATCCGCTCGGTGCCCATCGCATCGCGTCGATGCGGGTTCTGGTTGTGTGGAAGCCATTTGATCCAGTCCCATTGCTCTGGATGTTCCGTGATGACGGCCACCAATACCAGGTTCGGTGGATGAAATACCGCCAGCTGCAAAAGCATCGACCGGATCACGCCGAGCACGTCGCCGGTTCCGAAGAACTGCACACTGCGGTGCGTCTTGAGGTCGATGATGGTCGGCATTCCTTCGACGGCGCGATGAGCGCGGAAGAACCGTTCACCGAACACCCGGCATACCGGCTCGGTCACGTTTTCCGGCGGCGCATCGACCATCTTCATGCCCCCGCCAAGTCGCTGACGGGCTACGCCAGCTCGTACGGACAAGAAGTAGGTCGGATCCTTGGCGGGGCGTGAACGTTCCCAGGTACGCGGTCCGCCGACCATCGCCGCCAGCGCGCTGGGTGGAGGGGCGAAGTGCGCCAGGTAGTCGTACTGGGCGACAGCGCGGCTGTAGACCTTCGCCCGCAGGTTCGACAGCATCTCCAAGTACTTGCGCCGAAGCGCATTGATCTCAGCGGTTTTCGGTCCACCGCTGTTGCCGTACCCACCCATCATGCCGAGAGCGGATGCGGCAAACATGAGCGGAAACATCAGCATGTACGGACTGGTTATCTTCCTGACTCCGGAGGCCAGGAAGATACCGATCATGCCAATAATGGCCACCACCATCAGAATTGGCAGGAGTTTCTGCCACTTACTCGGCGGGACAACCTCTTTGATCTCCGGGGGTGGCGGAACCTCCGTTTCGACACTGACCTCTTTGCCGTCCGGTACATCGGCGCGGCGGCGCGGCGGAATCCATGGCTCTGTACTCAATTCCCGCTCTTCCCTCCGTTGAGAACCACCGCCAGCGGCGAGGGCGGCACCGTGTCCTGCGCGACAAGTGCTGCTTCTTTGGATAGTCCGGGCCCGGACGCCAAGATCGCCAGGATCGCCCAGGGCGCCGGCAGCGGCGAGGACAGGCCCAACGCCGACGCCGGCGAGGTACCCCCGCTGTCTCCCTGGTTGATGAATCCGTAGCGGACGCCCCGGTCAGACACCCACCATTGCGTCTCGGTCGCTGGCGAGCGTGGGTCCGAACCCGTTGTCCGAACGAAGAATCCAGATCCGGGTGCCGCATACATCGACACGGTGGGACGCGACACCAGGTCATGGCGCCACAGGGTGCGCTGCTGTTCAGTGAGGGGAAGCGCGGGCAGGAACGCCAGAGCTGGGGTGGCTTGCTGTTCGCCCGCCTTCTTCTTCCACTGCCAGCAGGTCACCGGATCGGTCAGGCTCGCCACCGAGTGCAGAGCTTTCTCGGGGAACATCGAGGTGTCCAGGCCCGGGGATGCTGCGGGCAGCCGCGCGACGACGTCCTGAGATACCGTCGGGGCGACGTTGGCGCCGAATGCGTTGGTGTTCCGTAGAACCGAGGCCATCACTTCGGGGATCTGCTGGACCCCATCGGGGAGGACGACGTACCAGCTCACTGAATTTGCTTGCGGCACGCGAAGGACCGAGCCGATCACCACGCCCGGCGCCACGGGATAGGCCGGTGGGGCACCTGCGTCGGGAACGACCGGCGAGGTGATCGGGCGGCTCGCCGGTATGGCGTTGAACAGATCCTCGCTGATGATGTCGATGCTGGGGAACCGTTGCAGCCCCAGGCCAAGGACCAGCGCGGTGTCGTCGATGTTGATCTTTCGCCGTACGTTGTTGTTGAGCAGCCACGTGGCCTGATCGGGGCCCTGCACAATGCGGGCCGCCGATGGATCCACCTCAAGGAGCTGTTGCTGGTCACCGGCGATGACGGCGGTGTGTGTCGCGGGCTGCGCGGTACCAGGCCGGTCGATGACATCGCAGGCGCTCCACACTGAGTCGGTCTGCGCTGGCTGAAAGACTTGTTCGGGGGCGCCGGCGATGCCCACCAGCGGTCCTCGCGGCATGTCCTGCACCTCTTGGGGTTTGACCTGTGCGGCCTTGTCTGGGTTGCCGACGATCAGTTGCGCTGACACCAGGTTGAGGACCGGGTAGAGCTTGTTGTCGATGGTGACGTACAGCTGGGAGGAATCTCGCGCCTGAACGATACGTGAGTTGTCCCGCAGTCCTTGGGGTTTGAAGTAGGCCAGCGCGACCGCCGCCAGGCAGATCAAGGCGACCAGCGCGAATCCACCGAGTTGCGCCATCGCTGTGGACCGCGCCGGGTCGTGACGCATCGTTGTGTCGTACCGCGTCAGCGCATGGTTGAGCCGGGCCACCAGGAACTTGTATCCGCTCACTTGAAGTTTGGAGGTGGGAATGAAGGGCATCAGTCCACCTCAGCCAATACGGCGGTGAGATCGATTCCGCTGGTGCTGGATTCAGCAGCGAGGATCTTCTGCAGCGCGCGGGCCATGTCAGGGCGCGCGATGGTCATCAGCAGTTCTTCGTCACCATCGTCATCGTCGGCAGACAGCGCTTCGTCATTGCGGACATCGCGCGCGTCGGCGGCGTTTTCCAGCACCTTTCGGACGAACCGGCCGTTTCCAACGATGTCGATCGCGCTGCGTGTCGTTGTGGTCATGGCAGCCAGTTGGTCACGGGCGTAGCGGATCAGGGCGTTGCGGCGCTCCGTGTCGGTACCGCTGTCGCGCAATGCGGCAAGCACCCCGTCGAGCAGCTCGACCGGGTCGCGATTCTGTACCGTCGTCGACAGCGAGCTGAGTTTCTCGCAGACCGTCCGGAGAAGTTCGATCGTGTCGGCAGCGAGCGTGTCATCTCGACCTGTGGCCAGCGCTTGCGCGATCGCAACGAGTTCGTCCGGGGTGTAGGTGCTGAACCGGAAACGATGTGCGAATCGCGTCGCCATGCCCTCGTTGGTTGCCAACACCTGGTCGATTTCGTTCTCGTAGCCGGCGATGATCACGACCAGTCGGTGCCGGTCGTTCTCGATGTGGGTGAGCAGCGTGTCGATAACGGCTTTGCCGAAGGCATCCGCGTTGGAGCCCTTGTTTTCCGCGCTGACCAGCGCATAAAACTCGTCGACGAACAGTACGCCGTCAAGCGCCTTGGCCACGTAGGCCTCGGTCTTTGCTTCCGATTCGCCCAAGTGTGTACCGATCAACTGCTTTGCAGACACCGACACCACGTTGCTTGTCTTGACGATCCCCAGGCCACACAAGATCTTCGCGATCACGTTGGCCACTGTGGTCTTGCCTGTGCCCGGCGGGCCGATGAAGATCATGTGGTTGGCCGCCGCCGGGGTCTTAAGCCCAAGTTTGCGCCGCTTCTCGGCCATCCGGATCCGTGACCGGAAGGTGCGGACTTGTTCCTTCAGGTCGTACATGCCCACTTGGGCGTCGAGCTCAGCGGTCGCCTCAGCGAGCTTCTCGGCGCGTTCGGTGGCTGCCCGTGCCTCAGCGAGATCGGCAGAGCTCGGACCGGTGGCCGGATCCCAGGGATCGGTACGTTCGGCGATCGCCTCGACCGTGGTGAGCTGAATCCGGATGCTCTTGTCCTCGAGCGCAGCGCTCACCTCGGGCGACGGCGCGGCGGAGTTGACCTCACGCATGAGGTCTTTGGCGGTGTCTTCGTCTCCGCGCTCCCGCGCAACCAGCGCCGAAAACCACTGCGCCACTGGGACCGCCTCGGACAACGTCGTCTGCGCGGAAACGGTCCGCAGGTAGCCGGTGGCCTTATCGAACTGCCCGAGATATGCGTGGGAGATGCCGAGCGCTAATTCAACGGCAACCTTGAGCACCGCATCCCTGTCGAACAGTGCAAGGTGCGCGCTCAGCGTTTCGATGACATCCGGCCACCGTTGAGCGCGGTAATAGATTGCGGCTTTCACCCATGCCGTCACTGAGGTGGGTGGGGCCTCCGCTAAGGCGTCGATCGCCTCGGCATAGTCGGGAGGGTTGCCCATGGCCAAGGAGCTCGCCAGCGCTGCAGCCAGCGCCGACTGGTCATAGATCGGCTGCTCCAGCGCGACGATGCCCATCCCGATGTCGAATCGCGGCCACAGCTGTGCCGCAGTGATTCCCATCCGGCTGACTTGTGCGTGCATCTGCTGGCGAGCGCGCCACGCGCGGTACATCGTGCCGGACGCGTTGTCGCCGCACAGCATTCGGCCCAGCCACGCATCGCACATCGCCGGGTCGAGATCGGAGGCAGCGGTGAAGTACCGCATCGCCTGTTGGTGGTCAGCGTGACCGCCGTCCAGGAGACCCAGAGCGGCCACACCGGCTTCGAAGTTCTCTGTTGCCGCACTCATATGTCGTACCTCCTGGCGAATTCGGCGGCTTCCATCTCCCGGTACTCCTCGGGCGTCGGCAGCTTCTGCACGCGGCGGTAGAAGCGGTCCATCCGGTCGGGATCGCGCCCTTCAGCGGCCACCGTCGCCAGCGACCACAGCCGCAGTTCCATCCGGTATTTCGCGCGGGCGAGCTGTCCGAGGGCAACGATTTCTCGACCCAGGTCGACGTCACCGAGGTCCAAGGCGTCGTCGTCGAGCATCAGTGCACTGACCTGCCCCCGTCCGTTGCAGCTCACGCCCACCGATCCTGACGGGTTGTAGACAGAGAATTCCCGCGGATAGAAGTCTTCGATGTCGGGTATGGCCTTCTCGGTTGTCACGCGCTCACGTCCCTGTCTGAATCCTGATGCCACGTACCGTTAGCGAGCATCGAGACAATCTCGCCGAGTTCTTGGTGCCCGGGTGCGACAGTGAGCCCGCGGCGCGCGTAGGCCAAAGCCGTGTCGGGTTGCTCGACGTGCCGGGCGGCCAGCTCGCGGCACACATTCGCGACCAGGGTTGTCATCTGCGGCAACGCCTCGGTGGCCCATGGTGGCGGTTCGGAGCCGAACAGTGGCCCAGTGACGAGTTCGGCGGCGCGCGCGAGGTTCCCGGTGGATGAGGTCGCTGGATCGGATCCCACCAGGGAGACGAAGCTGGCCCAGTCGCTGTCGAGGTCGATGCGGTACCCGTTCTCTGTTGCCACGGGGTGCAGCCCGCGGCGCCGGATTTTGCTCATCGCCACGTGAAAGCTCTTCTGTTTCTGGCGTTCCGGTCCGTAGAGGAGTTCACACAGGTGTGTTGTAGTGATCGGTTGAAGCAGCGCGATCGCACCGATGATCTGCTGCTGCATGGGTTGCAGCGCTACCCCATCGGAGTCAGTGACTTCGAAACGGCTGAAGACCGTCATCAGCCCACCGTTGGGGGGAGGATCCTCAGCATTGCCGGTGGAGTCCTCTGCCGGTGGTTCGGCGGTCTGGGTGGTCGGGTCTTGCCTGGGTTCGGTTGGCGCTGAATCAAAGTCGGCTGTGATTGCGGTTGGGTCTCCGCCGTCGGTGGACCCGGCCGTTGGTGAGACTGCTGGCGCCTGCACGTGGTCGGCTGGGCGGTCCTCCTGCTCGGTGGCGACGAGTTGTTCAGGGGTGTCAGAGGGCGTCACCGTCGTCTCCGCAGGTATCCGTAGTGGGCGCACGGGCCAGGAAGTTCCGGCGGCGAGTACGTCGACCCAGCCTGGCTGTGCTCCGTCGACGAGCGGGTCGGCGATGACCACCGTCGCGTCCGGGCTCTCGCTGAGCCGCACGCCCGCCAGCGTCTGGTCGTCCCCTTCGGCGCCTTGAATTTGCGCCTGCAGTACCCAACTTTCGATCAGCTCAGCGCGGCCGTGGCAGAGCACACCGATCTCGTCGATGGCCAATGCGTTGACGGCGATGACCTCGTGTTCTCCGACACCGACCACCACCAGGACCGGATCTGCGGAGGAGTCACGCAGTCCGGGCTCGCTGCCTCGCGGCGCGCGCAGCCAGCCCGGCTCGTCGTCCTGCTCCCAGGGAGCTGGGAGCCGCCCTGGTTCGGCGGAGAATTTCACGCGGATCCAGTTGGGGTCGATACGCACGACGATCACCCGCGAGGAGGTCAATGAGTGCACCCCTCCCAGTAGCCGGCGTGCAGCACCGGTGAGGCATTCACTGACCAGCTCCGCCGGGGTGATGACCGCAGCGGTCATGCGCGCGACCTCTCGGCCGAACCGTTGTGATCGTCGGAGCCATCAGCAGCTGCTGTGGTGGTCTCGGCTGAGCCGAACCATAACTCCGTGTCCAGTTCGGGCGCTGCTTCGCGGGCGGCTTCTTTGCGGCGGTCGTTGAGCACCGCATAGCACTCGCGGAGCCCGGCCATGATTACCTCGCCGAGCTGCGACGCGCTGTAGCGCTGGGTGACGCCTTCGCCGAGATAGACGTCGGTGACCGTGCCCCATCCGTCCACTTCGGGCATGACGTCCGGATCGCTCGGTGCTGCCCGCCGCACCCGAAGGTTGTTGAACGCCGCGTCTTGGACTGCACCGATCGCTTCGCCTAGGCGCTGGCTCTTGGCCAGCCATTCCTCTACCGCAGGATGATATGCCACCCGTTGTCCCCCTACGTTTCTGCCGGCCGGGAGCGCTTGCGCTGGCCCGCGATCGGTTCGCTCACTTCGACGCTGTCTTTGACCAAGGGTTCGTCAGGGAACCACTCCGGGTTTCGGTCGATCTCTTTGCCGTCGGCTCCCTTGTTGCCATGGGGCATCATGCCCATCGGCATCATTCCGCCCCCCATCGGCGCGCCGCCACCGCGCGGAACCGTGGTGGTCGGCACCGCGGTGGTGCTAGCGGGCGGCGGCGCGGGAGCCGGCGGCGCGGCCTGCTCCGGTAGACCAGCGGGCATGGTGCGGCCGCCGCCGGCGCCACCTCCACCGCCGAGACCACCAAGTGGGTCGCCTCCAGAACCGAGCTTGCTCAACGGATTTCGCGGTGATCCGCCACCGGCACCGCTTGACGGTGAACCGCCCATTGCGTTGCCAAGCTGGCTCGCGGCCTGGCTGGCAGCCTGCGTCGCCTGCTGTCCGACTTGCTGGATCTGCTGACCGACCTGGCCGAGGGACTGACCGATCGCGCTGGCCACCTGCGTGGGAATGGACATCAACGTCTGCATCATCTGACCGGCCAGCTGCCCGGTCTGGTTGGCCGGATCGCCCTGCCCCGTCGGATCTGCTGACTGAGACAGCGGGTCATCAACTGCCCCAAGTTCTTTGGCGCCTTGGTGTGGCAGGTGGGGATCGCCGTCACCACTGATGCGCGGAGAATCCCCCGGGTGGTTCACGTCCTCGTTGGTTCCCCCAGCGCTTTGCCCGAAGGTGGTCATCGTCCTTGCCGACACCTCCTTCATCTGGGTCATCTCACCCTCGTGCTGAGCGGCGTCCGACGCGCCGCGAGGATCCCCCGCATTGGCTCGCGCCACTGCTGCCAGGTACAGCTGGCGCGTCTGCTCGTAGTCCTCGGCGCGGGGATGGTCAGCGACAGCCGTGCTCCAGTGACTAGCGACCTGACGCGCTGAATGCGCTTGTGCACCAGCAGCTGTCGCCGAATTCTCCATCCAGCGCCCGAAATTCTGCAGCCTTACCGACAATGCCTCGGAATCCCTGCCCTGCCACGACGCGGGCAGTCCTCCGGCGAGCTGCTGCAGCGACTGCGCAGCCTGGGCGAGGTTGGTCGCGGCGGTGTCCCAGCCCGCGGCGTGCGCTTCGAGGCCGCTCTCGCCGGCGCCGGACCGCAAAGCGAGGTCGACCACGTCGGGTGCCGCCGGAACGGTGGCCAGCGCCGCCGGCATGTCGAAAGGCAGGTCGGGAATCGTCACCGCCGGGGGAGCCGGGATGTCGGACGGGGTCACGTCAGCAGCCGCTGCCGCTGGAGTTCCTTGACCGCCCACGTTTGCGGCGCCTTCGGCGTCGGTGACGACGTAACCGGTCAAGGCTACGGTCACCGCATGGCCGCCCTCGGACAACCGAGGGATGCCGGCCGCCAACTGAGAGCTGAGCTTGGCGGCGTTGACGGCAACGCGGTTGGTCGCCGCGACGGACACCGGGTCAGCGCCCGGCGGTAGTGGCGGCGGGATGGCTGCCGGAGCGCTCAGTGCCGCGGCCGCTGCCGACAGGGCCGCGGAAAGCCGCGGTCCCACTTCGGCAGGGTCGACGCGTACACCAGCCACTTACAGCGCACCACCTGCCGCGGCATTCACCGCAGTAGCCCCTGCGTGGTCGGCGTCCTCGTATCGGCCAGCCGCGTTGGTGAGGTTGTCCCCCATTGCGGAATGCTCACCGCTGGCACCGGTCGCCTGCTCGCCGACGCGGTCGAAAAACGCCCGCATCGCGGTGCCCACCGGGGCAGCGACCGGTCCGTGGCAGCGAAGGAATTCCTGTTCGACGTCGGAGATCCACTGTTTGCATGCTCGGCTGTAGTCATCGAGTTGCGACGCCGCCGCGGCGTTGCCGTCGGCGGCGGTGCGAAGCGATGCGGGATCAACGGAAATGCGCTCTGAACTCATGCGGTAATGATCTTTCAGCCTATAGGGGTTTTCAACAGGCCTGCCACCGCTCACTACGGATTGCTCAGCAACAGCAGTCGCGACGCCGGGCATGGGCCCCTCCCCTCTTTGCTCGCTAATCTATACCGATAATGTACTACGCTAACATGTGTCTGTATGGGGCGCCATCGGTCACACTGCCAATCTATGACGGCCACCCCTTGTGAGCACACATCAATAACCTCGCCCAAGGCCGCCCCGTGAGCCGCCGCGTCCTGCGTGGATTCGACCCCTTCGCATTCTCCCAGGCCCGCGAAGCCGCCGGCATGAGCCGCAAAGATCTGGCGCGACTGGCTCGAACCGGCCGCGCCACCATCGACAACTGGGAAACCGGCCGGGTCACTCCGCAGATCGACGTCCTCGTCCGCGCCGCCAAGGCTCTCAACGCTTCCCTCGACACCTTCGTCAACATCCCCGCCAACCAGCGATACCCCGGCGATCTGCGCGTCTTGCGTGGGCTAACACAGCCCCAGCTGGCCAACGCGACCGGGCTGAGCACCACCACCATCGGTGCCATCGAGCGCGGCGAAGTCAACCTCTCCGATGCCAACGCCGAGGCCATCGCCGCCGCTCTCAAACTGAGCCCTCAGACCTACAAGCAGGCGTTCGAACGCGTCCGTACACGGCCGCCCGGCACGCCGGCATAGACCAGTAGTAAGTTGGCCCAGCCTCGATTCCCCCTCTGGTGCTCTCAAAGCAATGAACATGGGCGATACTTTGAGACATGGATCCCGTTGACGCCCTCTTGCAACAAGCGCGCCAACTACTGGGTACGTCCAGCCCTCCAGACCCCGAACCCGCAGGCCTCGGTGAACCCAACCTCGCCGGCCAACACCCGGCCAGTTGGGGCGGCGACGCCAGCACCCAGGCCGCCACCACCAGCGCCACCCTCGACAGCCAGCGCGACCAACTGCGCACCACCCATCACAACGCCACCACCACCATCGCCGCCGCCAACACCATCGGACAAAACGCGCGCGACAACCTCACCGCAGTCCAGACCGCCTGGCAACAAGACAAGAGCACCTTCACACCGACCACCGCCCAGGGCCAAGCCGCCCTACTGCAAGCAGGCCAGCAACGCATCACTGAAGCCACTCAAATCGTCGAAGACACCGCCAGCCAGTACCAGAGCGCCGCACAACGCCTCCAGACCCACACCACCGAACTCGGCAACGACTCCACCGACCCCACCATCCAGGCAGTGGATTTCACCGACCTGCCGCAACGTCCCCAGACCGACGATCCGCGCCAGTTCTGGCTGGGCACTGACGACATCGTGACCCTCGAACCCGGTGCCCTAGGGCCCAACGGCTACATGGAGCTGGCACCGAACTCCGGGGTGTGGGTGCCCAATCCCCGCAAGTTCCCGGTCGGGGTGGACAGGACGCCGAGCAAGAGCCCGATCGACCTCAGTCGCGTCGTCCATCTGACGCCCGGGCAGCTGGGCCCCTACGGCTACGACGAACTCGTGCCGGGCTCAGGCACCTGGATTCCCAGCCCCAACTCGCTGGTCGTCACCCCTGATCCGGGCCCACCTCAATCGCCGATCGATCTGCGCAAGATCGTCCAGGTACCCGCCGGACAGCTGGGACCATCGGGTTACACCGAGCTGGTGCCCGGCACCTGGGTGCCAGACCCGCGCGCCAACGGACCTCGATAAAACTCCCCCACCACCGACGCCCCGCTGACCTGTCGGACCCGCCAACTATCATTGAGCATTCCGTTTAATCCCCTGTGTGGGTATGATCGGGAGCCATGGGGAGTAGTGCTGCCTCCGAAGCTGACCTCGCGATCGAAGCGGCCGGCCAGTGGGGCATGTTCACCGCTGCCCAGGCGACTCGTCTGGGCCTCAGCCGCAAACGGCTCACCCAGCTGACAGCGGCCGGACGCATCCACCACGCCGATACTCGCGGCGTCTACCGCTTCGCCGGCGCACCCGAGGACATCACTCTCGACACCCTTCGGGCACTATGGCTGGCGTTAGATCCGGAGTCGTTCGCCGGCGAGCGTATACGTCGGCTGCACACCGGCGGCACCGGCGCCATCGTTTCCCATCTGGCCGCAGCACATTACGTCCACGGCCTGGGCAGCCTGCACCCCGACTACCTGGACTTCACCGTGGCTGCCCCACGACGAAGCAACAACCCCCTCGTCCGCTTCCGCGTCGCCGAACACACCTCGTTCCAGATTGTGGCCGGCCTGCCCGTGACAACCGTCGCCCAAACCGTCGCCGACCTCTACAGCGACGGCATCGACGCCGGCCACCTCGGCGACATCCTCACCGACGCACTGCTCAGCGCTGCTGCCGACATGGCCGCCATCACCGCCGCCCTCGACCCGCTCACCGACAACAACGGCCGAGACACCATCCTGCACGCACTGTCCGTCGTCGGCGCACCCGAGTCTCTCGCCGAGGCCAACGAACTGCTGTTCGCCAGCCGACGATGAGCTGGTCCAACGACTACCGCTCCGAGCGCGCCTTCTGGGTCGCACTGCGGACCCGCGCCACCCAGCAGTCGCGCACCGACCACACACACTCGTCGCAGGAACTCATCCGACAGTTCGTCATCCAGAGATTCATCGCCCGACTGTTCACCGGCACCGACAGCACCCCGTGGGTTGTCGCCGGCGGCACCGGAATGCTCATCAGGATGCCCGCAGCCCGCGCTACCCGCGATCTCGACCTGACCACACTCACTCCCGACCTCGGCGAACCCCATGCCGTCCAGCAAGCATTGTCGACCGCCACCGGCGCCCACGACGCCGACCCCTTCATCTACACCGTCGACACGGGAAAGCCGTTCACCGGCGCGGTGCGCGGTACCAAGCTCCGGATCACCGCCACCATTTCAACCGATCGCGCCGCCACCTTCGGCCTCGACGTCGCCGCCGACACCATCCTCGTCAGCGATATCGAACACCAGCAGATGCAGCCCGCGGTACCCGGCATGCGAGGGCTACCTCCCCTGCCGTCAGTCCCGTTGTTCCCCCTGGCCAGCCAGATCGCCGACAAGGTCGTGGGCGTCATGTACCGCGACGACAAGAACCGCTCCGCCAACCGCTACCGAGATCTCGTCGATCTCGCCCTCTACGCACAGTCCGTCGACGTCAGCGCCGCCGCCCTGCGATCTGCACTTGCGGCCCGCGCCGCAACGCGTGACCAGCCCCCGCCGGACCGTATCGAGATTCCCCCAGGCTGGGAGGCTGGTTACGCCCGCACCGCCGCCCCGACCAGCTTGCCAGTACCCCTTCGCGACGCCGCCACCGCCGCCGATGTCGTCAATGCCTGGTTACAGCCCGTTCTCTCCGGCAGCATTGCAGCAGAACACATCTGGGACCACAGCGCATCGGCGTGGCGACCACCCGATCACGCCCCACATCGGCCCGGCGAGGTCTGGGTCCGCCCCCACACCCGGGACGGACGCGACATCGCCGACTACTACCGCCGCGCACCGCGACGGCCATAAAACCAACATTCAGGGCGCGGTTTCAGCCCGCCCGCCGAATCTGTTGTGGCGCACTGTAATCGCGGCTATCACCGCACGCAGCGAAATCGCGCTCACCAAGTCGTGTGCACCACAGGCGCCCGTCGCCGTGCAGGCGACCATGGTCCGGTGCCCTGCCACCGACCCATTGGAATGCCTCGATTTCTGCGCGGTGTGCACGTTGGACGGCCGCCACGGCCGGATCGAGGTCGCTGTCATGGCTGGCGACGATGACCAGATCGATCGCATCACTGTCAGCGGCAGAGATAACCGCCAGCGCGCAGAGAACGTCGATACCTTTTTCGCGCGCTTCCACGTCCGATTGCAGCGCTGGGCCCGGGCCAGTGCTGTAGCGCTGCTGCACCACGCGATATCGCAGCGGGCGGTGAGTCACCGTGACAAGGGGGTCGGTCTCCCATTCGCATTGTTGGGCGAGGTTGCGCTGGTAGCCGGCGAGGTCGTATTCAGGCTCCGGCAGGCCGCGGAACACCTGCACCTCAGCGAGTTCTGCCCTGCCGCGCCCGGCGGCAGCGCGCACATCGAGCAGTCGTCGCGCGAACGCTCCGGGGGAAATCAGGCACTCGTGCAGCGGGCGTTCACCACAGAATCGCTCTTGACCTCGTAGGTGCACATTCTGGTAGTCGACGATCACTGCCGCCTGGCGTGTGGACATGATGCCCTCCTTGGGTTCTAACCACGCCGATGCCGACGCAGGCCTCTGACCAACACCACGGCGAGCAGGCCGAGTCCGATCGGGATAAGGAATGGCGCAGACCGCGCGGCATCGGAGACGACGATGGACCCGAATCGCCACATCGCTGAGTGGGCGAGCGTGTCGAGCAGGCTGTGCTGGTGGTAGTGCCCGGCGGCGATGAGGGCGATCATGATTTTGAACGTAGAAGGCTGCGGGGTGGTCTTCCAGAGGACCAGCTCCTGCCGGGCCGGCGAGCTGCTGCTGGCAGCCCCGGTGAAGACTGCGGGGAATCTTGCTACGTTCCTTGATGTGCCCATGCTTGCGCTGCACACCATGCATTCCGGCCCTCCGGAGTTGGCCGACCAACTGCCCGCGTTGGCGCGGTTGGCGATCGCTATGGATAACACCGGGGAGTTCCGCTACTGGTACGCGAGCCTGGAGGTGCCGTGGCGGATGAGCTTGCCTGAGGACGTCGAGCCGGCGCAGGTGCCGCAGGGCTGGTTGCGCCGGGACGGCGACCGGTTGGTCTATATCGCCCGCGAGCTGATCGTCGCGTTCCCGGCTGATAGCCCGCCGATGACGGTGGACCAGCCGAACATCGGAGTCGGTGTTGCTGTTGTGACCGATCCCAGCCTCGTTCAGGATCTGGAAATGGACCCGGCCAAGGTGGCCTATGTTGGCGGTTTCAGCGGCGATCTCACGGCCGCGGTCACGCCGCTGGCCGCGCGCGCCGCTCGCCGTTGATCCGTTCGGGGCCCACTGCGCATTCCCCACTTTCCCAGCGCCTCGGCCAGCGATTCATGGTGAATCGGTCGCTGCGGGCCTCGTCAGGTCGGGCAGCCGGTGCAGATTCCGGTGTTGTCGGCGAAGCTAACGCGCCAGGCGCATGGACCGAAGATCGTCTCGCAAGCGTCGTAGTCGGTGCATCCGCACACTCTGCATACCCGCGGATAGGCCCATTCGATCCGCGTGATGTCCTGGTCCGGGGTCACGCCACGGTGGGTGGCGCAGTAGAAGTCGATGAATCGGCCGGTCGTCCAGTCGGGGAAGCCCTCGGCGATCACGTCTGCGGTGGTGATCGCTTCCAGCGGTTCCCGTCGCACGTCGAGTGTTTCGACAGTCTCGATCACCTCCAGGGGCTCCCCGCGTCGACGCCCACGCACCTTCTTGCATAGCGTGAGCAAGTCGCCCGGGTGCAGGATGCGGTTGCCGCGCTTGTCCGTCCACCAGTTGACTCGGCGTGTCTGGGTCTTCTCTCGGCGGCGCACCTGATCGGTGGTCAGGGCGACACTCATCAAACGTGGCATTCCAATCCCTTTCTCCTGGTTGATCATTCCGCCGATGGAGATGCCTCGTAGGCGAATGGGGCGGCCTCTGATTCGCTCATCGTCTCGTCGGCGATCGCGTCACGAGCGAGCCCCTTGCACCTGCCGCAGAGCCGGGATTTCGTCGTTCTGAGGTAGGGGCCTGGGGTGTCTTCGCGGGCCAGGCCGTACCCGCACCAGGTGCGCCATCCGGTGGACGCTGTGTCGTCACGTACCAGGATGTGAAAAACTCGATCTTGGCGCATCGGGTTGGTGCGGTGGGAGACGCCTTGCGAGAACATCGTTGAACCTGCCTTGCCGTGTCGCGACCCTGTTTCTGCCGGTGCCAGTCAGGCTGGGATGCCGTTGGCTTTGACCCATGCCTGCAGGCCGGGCACGAGATCCTCGACGACGATGTCGCCGTGTGCCACGTGCGACCGCAACGCTTTTCGCGCTTCGGCGCTGAACTTCTTGTCGGCCTTGGCGCGATACTGGGCCATCAGGGCCTCGGCGTCCTGACCATTTCTTGCGGCCAGCGCCCGCACAGCGGACTCCGTGGTGGCCCGCCACTCGCTGGCTGACGGGTGCTCGTCGCCGTACCAGAGCAGACTGTTCAGCGCGCTGGCGATCGCGTTGCTGGCAGCGCGTTCGGTGCGATAGAGCGTCATGCCGGTGGCGGGATCGGTCACCGCGGCCGCCGATGCGGCTGAGGCCTTGGCTGCCTTCTGGGCGGCTCGCTGTTCGCGCTCCACGTCGGTGCGTCGACGAATCTCTCCCACGCGCGTGAGAACCTGCACCGGCGCCGTCGGGTAGCAGACTGTGCACGCCAATTCGCCAGCTGCGTAGACAATTTCGTCCTCGCTGCGCCCGCTGTAGTGGGTGAGCCACTCATACCGTGTCGATGGATAGCAGGATGTGCACGAGGTCGATCGGTGCACGTGGCCGCCGACGTTCTGCACAAGGAAGGCGCGCGGCCATCCGCCGCGCCGGACGTACTCCTGCTCGTAGGGCGCCATCTGCGCCGTGAGTGCGTCTACTTTCGTCTCGCAGGTGGCGGCTTCGCCCTCCCATTGCTGCGCCGCGGGGATGTTGGGGTGCCGTCCTTCGCGGGCCCGCCGAGCGGCCGCCCGCAGGCTCTCGTGGCGGGAAACGAGCAGGGCACGTTCGCGGCCGAGGGCGTTGAGTTTCGCGTCGATCTCAGCGGGCGGCATGTACGGCAGCTGCACATCATCAAGGCCGGTGACGGGCGTGTCATGATCAGGCATCCGTCTACTATAGCCGACATTCAGACTGTCGGCTATAGTAGACATTGCGGGTGGTGTGAAGACCCGCGTTGGTCCGCATCACCCAGACACGTCAGTGCCCTGGGCTATACATCCACCAGGAGTAGAAAGAGGTCCGCGACGATGAAGCCGACCCCCGAGCAGCAGGCGATCATCGAGGCCGCCAAGACTCACAGTCACCTGGTCATCCAGGCCGGCGCCGGCACCGGCAAGACCTCGACCCTGCGGATGGTCGCCTCCGAGATCAACAGCCCCATGCTCTACATCGCCTACAACCAGGCCATCAAGAAGGAAGCCGAGAAAAGCTTTCCCAAGCATGTCAACTGCAAGACCTCCCATGGATTGGCCTTCGCCGTCGTCGGGAAACGATATGCACATCGCCTCAAGGGCGGCCGCCAAACCAGCAGGGACGCGGCACAAATACTGGGCACGTCGTGGCTGGAGCTCTCGGCAACTATTCGGATTACCCCGGCGCAGATGGCCCGCATCGCCACTGACACTGTCCAGCGATTCTGCTACTCCGCCGACGACGAGATCGAC
>NZ_JCALDG010000030.1:0-50404 GCF_059812735.1 Mycobacterium sp. NGS40 | reverse complement strand
GAGCGCGACCGGGAACGTAAAGTGACTGTGCGCGATATCCCGCACACCGAGGACGTCACGGGGCGAGTCGATACGAACCGTTTATCGGTGGCCGCGGCGGCTACTCAGCGCGACCGTAACCCTGAGCCGCCCGACGATGATGACCCGCCCGATGCGGGGACCCCGGTCGTGCGCCGCCTGGTGACCCGCCCGCCCAAGGAGCCGTCGTGACGATCAGCGCCGACGACGAGTTCAACAACCTCGGTGATGCCGAGAAAGTTAAATTCAGCCAAAACGAAACCGCCGCAACGCTGTCACGGCTCGATAAGCTACTTAACGAGCTCGACGGCTTACGCGCCGGCATCGATGACCCCGAGGGCCTGGTGTCGCTCACTCTGGGTTTCGATGGGCGCCTGCTCGAGGTGCGGATCGCTGACGCGATCGGCAACGTGATGACGAATCTGCAGCTGGAGAAGAAACTCAACGGCCTTTTCGCTGCGGGAAACAAGGGTGTCGACGAGATGCGCGGCGAAATCCTCTAACCGCAGAGCACCTGACTGCCTGCATCTCTAGCCGCGGCTATCAACCGTCCGCAACCTGTTTATCTGTAGATCGATTAGGGGTGTACTTGACTGTCGCTGACGGTGGGTATTGGTGCGGTGCACACCGTGAGGGACCAGTCTATCTGTAGAGCTGTACTTGACGATATTCGGGTGCACCGCGCCCGCTGCCCGATCCGCGTGCATTTGAGAGTTTCACGGTGCTGGCTGACGTTAGTTCGTGGTGTGGAGTTTGCGCGGATCGCCGTAGGCAATGTTGCTCAGTCGGTCGGGTGTTAGGGACGCATCATTCCGCCGCCCATCATTCCGCCGCCCATCATGGGGCCCATCATGGCGGGCATGCCGTCGGTGACAAAGCCGGTGACTTCTTGTGCGTGGGCGCGGATGGCGTCGGTGAGGGCGGGATCAGTGGCGGTTTCGGTTACGGCAACACCGTTGGGGGTCAGGGTGATTCGGCGTTGGTAGTCGGATGCTCGGCGGAATAGGGTGGGCAGGCTGTCGCTCATGCAGGTCACTTCTGCGCCCTGGTTGAGGTGGTCATACATCGAGGACACGTGGGCATGCAGTTGCGCGACGAGATCGGGCGCGTCGGATTCGGTGGTGGTGCGGATCCCGCCGGGAATGTTCTCGACGGTACGACGCAGTTCGGTGTGGCGGGCGAACATGGTCATATAGCGGCTCATATCGGTGCCCGAGATACCACCCATCATCCCGGGACCGTCGGCTCGGCCGGCGGGCATCCGAATAGTGGTGGTGCGCAGAAGGTATGCCAGTGCGGCCACGGCGCCGGCCGCACTGAGGACGGCGAGTGCGGTGCGTCTGGGTATTTCGGTCATGTGCGGCTTCTTTCATGATGGTGTCCTGCTCGGAATCACCGCCGCCGGGCAGGTCAGGTCGTGGCGGTTTTGCGGGCGACGACGCGTTCGACGAGCCCGAGGGCGAACCGCTCGACGCGGTCGATATCGAGGTTGTCGGCGGCGCGCAGATGATTGAGGGGTCGGCGCAGGAAGTGTTCGCCGCCCAGCGGCACGGTGAACAGTTCCAGCAACCGCTGTACCGCCCGCACCGCGGCAGCGGTGCTGCGGACGTGATCGACCAGGATGAGCCGTCCGCCGGGGCGCAGCACCCGGGCCATCTCGGTGAGCGCCCGGGTGTGGTCGGGAATGGCGCACAGCCCGAACGTGCACACGACGGTGTCGAAGCTGGCGTCGTCGAACGGCAATCGGTGGGCGTCGGCCCGTTGCAGGATGGCGGTATGGCCGAGGTCGGCGGCGCGGCCGCGGGCGAGTTCAAGCATCTGTTCGCTCCAGTCGATGCCGGTCAGCCTGACAGTCTCTGGGTAGAAGGGCAGGTTGAGGCCGGTCCCGATGGCGACCTCTAGGACTTCGCCGGTGGCTTGGCTGCAGACCCACTGGCGGGAATCGCCGAACAGGTGGCGGTCGAAGAACCCGATCTCACGGTCATAGTTGCGGGATTTTTTGTCCCAATACCGGTTCCAGCGGGCGCTGCGGTCATTTGATGTGGCCATGAGTTCACCTCGCGTCGCCGGTCAGACGTTGCGGTGCGTCCGATGTGGGCAACCAACCGGCCGACAGTCTCACAGTAGTCGCGCAGGCCTGGCCGTGGGTGTCGTTCAGGTCGGGCTCCTCGACCACGCGGACCTCGGCTTCGATCGCGGCCAGCACCACCGTCTATGCGGCCATGGCGAGCGGGTTGGGTCATCGCGGTGATGCCGGTGGCGCGGCACTGGGCATCGGGGTGAATCCTACTGTCGGAGTGCAGATGTGGCTGACTATCGGGTGTTGCACGTTGCCGACGAGGAAGGCCCGGCAGCTGGCTGCCTAATCTCTGAGTGCCTTGTCGAGCGCTGTGGTCACGTCCTCGTAGCTTCTGGGCTGGAACCGGGTGCCGTTGAGGAAAAAGGTCGGGGTACCCTTGCGGTACATCGCCTCCAATTGCCCCTGCTGGGCGGCCGCTTCCACGGCACGTGCGGCCCGCTCAGAGTTGTAGTGCGCTTGCAGCTGGAAGTAGCGGATGACGAAATCACCCGGTCCCCGTATTCGGCCCTCAGCTGTTCGATCACGGGATACAGGGCACCGCAGCCTTCGCATTCGAAGTCGAGAAACTCCACGAAGGTCACGTCACTGCCGGGTGCCGAATTCAGCCGGTGACTGTTCTCGCGCACCACCCGGCCCACCTCGCTGCCTTCCGGCCGCGCTTGGGTGGTAGCCCCGCGATCGCGCACCGACAGGTAGACCAGCACACCGATCGCCAACGCGGCAATGACAACCGCGGTGAGCTTAGGCACCTCTTTTCTGGGCGTGGATGATCTGGAACGGCGCGGCCCAGCTGCGCGCGGGCTGGTGGGCGGTGATGGTCAGGCCGTGCGCGGTGAAGGTGTCGGCGAGCCCGCTGCCCACGACGTCGCGGGCATAGGGCCGTTCAGCCAGCCGCAGGTAGATGCCGTAGACCCACCGCGCGGCCGGTGGTGGATCGAGGTCGATGGCGATGACCTGCCCACCAGCGCGCAGCACGCGCAGGGTTTCCTCGACCGCCCGGTGGCGGGTATCGGTGGGGAGTTCGTGCCAGCCGAACACGCTCATCGCCACGTCGAACGTACCGTCCTGGAACGGCAGGGCCGCAGCATCACCTTCACGCAGCGCCACATTGGTGATCCCGGCGCGGTGCAGTCGGGACCGGCCGACGGCCAGCATTTCCGGGGAGAGGTCGAGAGAATCGATGGTGGCAGTGGGCAGGCGTTTGGCTAGCAGGCGGGCGGCATAGCCGGTGCCGCCGCACAGTTCGAGCACCCGCTGGGGATGTTGGTCGGCGACCAGGCGGGCCAGCCGGTCATGCGGCCGGCCGGGGATGAACCGGTTGCCGGCTTCGAACACAGGCCCGGCGAGAGCGAATTTGAGCCGGTTGCGGCTCCAGTGACGGCTCATCGGTGGTGCCTTTCGCTGGCGGCGATCGGGGGTTGCTGCAGTGTGGAAATGCTTGGGGTGGTGGTGAATCGGTGGGCGCAGTCGGTCGAGCAGAACCACCAATCCCGGCCATTGCGGTGGTGGTGGGCCGCGGCGGTGGCCGGGTCGATGCGCATGCCGCAGACCGGGTCGCGCGGATAGTGTGCGGCGGCCAGTGCGATCGTGTGCAGTGGGATCGGGGTGGTGATATTGCGCAACCGCGGTGCGCCCATGGCAGTGGTGGGTAGCCCGAACTCGCCGGCGGCGTCGATGATCTGGTCGGTCAGTACCGCCTGCCCGGCGCCGGCCAGGGCGGTGATCCGGGCGGCGATGTTGACCGCATGCCCGAATAAATCCCCGTCGCGGGCAATCGCGGGGCCGTGATGGATGCCGGCCCGTATCGGCAGAAATCCGTCTTCACTAGCCACCCGGTCGGCCAGCTCGGTGATCGTGGCCATCATCTGGGTGGGAGTGTCGGCGGCCAGCATGGCCGCGTCCCCGATCGTCTTCACCAGCCTGGTGCCCGGTTGTAGGGCGCTGTGGGCGAGTTCGGCCAGTCGCGCGGCCAACTGGGCGGCCTCGCGGTCCCCGCAGGCCTCGGTGAGCACGCTCTAGCCGGCCAGGTCGACGAACGCCACCGTCACCTCCACGGTGTCGAAGTCAGTTGTCGTGTCGGGCAGCATCATTGGCCTCACGTCGTGAGTTGGAGCGGGTGCGGCCCAGATGCGGCAGGAAGCGGCCCACCGTGGCGGTGTAATCGGTGTAGGCGCGGCCGTGGACGCGGCGCAGGTAAGGCTCCTCGGCCCGGCGCACCTGCAGCTCGATCCCCGCCACCGCGACCAGGAGGCCGACGACCGCAACGGGGTTGGGGACCATCAGGGCCAGCCCGGTCAAGGTGAGCAGCAGCGCGGTAAAGATCGGGTTACGCACTATCGCGAACGGGCCACCGGTGACCAGGGCGGTGGTCTCGGTCTCGTCGACCCCGATCCGCCACGACGCCCCCAACCCGAGTTGCGCGAACAGAGTCAGGGTGATCCCGGCGACCGCCACTACCATCCCGACCACCTGCACCCACGGCCGGTCGACGATATCCAGTGCCGGCAGACCGGCCAGGGCCGCCGCCGGGGCGGCGATCCCGACCAGCAGATACCCCACGTCGGCGAGGACCAGAGCCCACCACTCCAGAGTTCCGTCGGGACGCCAGGTGCGTCGGTTGCCACTGTCGCCGGTTTGGTGCAGTTGGATGCGCCGGCGACCCGCGCCGATCACCACCATCATCGAAGCAAACAGGACCAGGACCGCGACGGCCATCATTGCTCACCGCCGGTGGGTAGCGGCTTGGCGGCCACGCCGAGTAGGTAGTCGCCCTGGATGCGGGTCAGTGAACCCAGGACGACGAGCCCGTGGTGGGCGAGTTCATCGAGGAATTGCTCGGCGCTGAACCGGTCTACGGTCGGGTGGTCGAACAGCCGCTTGTAGGTGGGCCGGGCGAGGGCGTGGGCGGTGACTTCGTCGAAGTAGAACCGCCGTCCCGGCGCAAGTACTCGCGCGACTTCGGCGACTGCCTTCCGCCAGTCGGGAATGTGGTGGACGATTCCGAAGTCGAACACCGCCCCATAACTGCCGCCGCCGGCATTGAGTGCTGTGGACAGGTCGGTCGCGCTGCCCTGGACCAACCGAACCCGGTCGCCGTAGGCGGTCAGACGCCGACCGGCCCGTCGGATCATCGCCGGGTCGAGGTCCACGGCCTCCACGGTGGCAGCGCCGAATCGCTCCAGTATCAGCTGCGATCCGTATCCAGATCCGCACCCGATTTCGAGGGCTCTGCTGTCCGGGGGCAGCCGGCCGCCGAACCGCAGCAGTACCGGCACCTCGTGTGGCGTTGCAACCACCGCCGCGGCGGCGAGTTGATCAGGGCCGTCTCCGTCCGATTCATCAACACCGCAAACCCCTTCCCACCCAGTCGGCAATCGCCACGGGTATCAACACCAACGGACGACATCGGTGGCATCGCCTGTTAGCGATCTATGCTTGACGCTATCATCGTCGTATGACGATTAATAGGTCTGGCGGTGATCTCACCGTTGACCCGCGCTGGGGCGGGGCGGCGCTGCTGCGTCCGGGGGTGCTGGCCTTCACCGGGTCGATCGGCACCACCGATACCCATGTCCATCACGCGGTACAGGTCATGACCGCCACAACGGCTTTCGCGGTGCTCGACGAGCACGGCGCTCGACACTGCGGGACGAGCGTGGTCGTGCCCGCCGATGCACCGCACCGGATCGAGGTCGGCGCCGAGGAAGGCACGGTGGTGTTCCTGGAGCCGGAATCCGCGCCGGGCCGATCCGCGCATCTGCGTGCGGTCCGCTCCGGATGGGCCGTCACCACCGCCCTCACCCACGCCCAGCGACGACCGCTTGCTGTCGTGGTTGACAATGTGGTCGCGCACCTGGCGTCCGCCGGGGCAGGCGAGGTCGCGCCGCGCCACCGGGCGGTCGATGACGCGTTGGAGTTGCTGCCCGACCTTGTGGCGGCAGGCCCGGTCAGCGGTACGGAACTCGCTGCGCAGGTGGGTATCTCGGCGAGTCGGCTGACGCATCTGTTCACCGAACAGGTGGGCATCCCGCTGCGCCGGTACGTGTTGTGGTCGCGTTTGCAGATCGCGATCACCCGGGTGCAGGCCGGTGACGACCTGACCGGTGCTGCGCACGGTGCGGGGTTCGCCGACAGCGCGCATCTCACCCGCACCACCCGCGACATGTTCGGCCTGGCGCCTTCGGTGCTGAGCCGGCACGTGTCCTGGGACCTTCCCACCAGCGGTTAGCCGAATCATTCAAGCTCGCCTCGGGTAGGGCGCCGACCATCAAGCCATGAGCACGATTACTTCTTCAGCCGTGGCCAGCATCCCGGTCCACAGGGTGGCCCGCTACGGCTACGTGCCGTTCATGCTGATCGGCCTCAACGGCACAGCCATCACCCTGACCGCCTTGGGCGCACCGAAACTGTGGCTGCTGCCCATCTTGGGCGTCGCGATCGCGACATCGTTTCTGGTCGAGCGGATCATCCCCTATGACCGCGACTGGAACCATGACCGCGCCGACACCACCCGCGACCGCCTCCACGTCGCGGTCAACGAAGCCCTCATCCTGGCCAGTGTGGGGGCCATCCCACTGGTGGCCGCGATCGTTCCCGCTCCGCAGCTGTGGCCGCACAACTGGCCATTTCTGCTGCAGGTCCTTGCCGCGATCCTGATCGCCGACCTCGGCATCACCGTCGCACACCTGGCCAGCCACAAGATCGGCGTGCTGTGGCGCTTCCACGCCGTGCACCACAGCATCACCCGCTTCTACGGCCTCAACGGCCTGATGAAACACCCCCTGCACCAAACCGTCGAAATGGCCGTCGGCGTGGCCCCCCTCATCTTGATCGGCCTCCCCGTCGACGTCGCCTCGGTGCTGGCGCTGGCGGTGGCAATCCAGTTGCTGCTGCAACACTCCAACGCCGACTACCGCATCGGCCCCGCCAAGTACGTCTTGGCCCTCAACGAGGGGCACCGCTTTCATCACCTCAAATGGGCCGGCGTCGGCGACGTCAACTTCGGGCTGTTCACCCTGGCGTGGGATCACCTCATGGGCACCTTCTCCTACGACCGGACCCGCCGATTCGATTCCACCCAACTGGGCATGGCTGCCAAACCCGACTACCCCAGCAGCTACCTGCACCAGATGATCTACCCGTTCACCCGCAGCGGTGGCTGCACACTCAGCTCCACCCCCACCGAGCCCGCCAACGAGACGCAGACGGCGGGTCCCAACCCCACGTCGAAGCATCGCCGCTTGTCGGATATCATCGCCATATGGCGATGAATAAATCGGATGCCTGCCTCGTCGGCAGTACCTCAGGGACCTCCTCCAATTTGGATGCCGCGGTGGCGCTGTTTCACAGCCTCTCCGATGGCGCCCGGCTGGCGATCGTGCGCCGGCTGGCCGACGGGGAAGCCCGCGTGGTCGACCTGATCGGTGAGCTGGGGTTGGCGCAGTCCACCGTCTCGGCGCATGTGGCATGTCTGCGGGACTGCGGACTGGTCACCGGCCGCCCCGAAGGACGACAGGTGTTCTACTCGCTGACGCGCCCCGAACTGCTCGACCTGCTCGCCTCAGCGGAGACGCTGCTGGCCGCCACGGGCAGCGCGGTGGCGCTGTGCCCCAACTACGGAACCCGCTCCCGCACGGGCGCGACGACCACCACGAAGCAGGCCCGGCGATGAGCGACGCATGCGGCTGCGGCAACGACGAACCCCGCGGCGCCGACGAGCAAGAGCATGAGCCCGAGCGGCTCTGGCAGATCAAAGAACTGCAGTTCGCCGCTATTTCGGGGGTGTTCCTGCTGGCAGCGCTGATCGCTGGATTCCTCGACGCCGCCGCCCCGGTCGTCCTCACGCTGCAAGCGGTGGCGCTGCCGGCCGGTGCCTATACCTTCGTGCCGTCCACCCTCACGCGGCTGGCCAACGGCAAGATCGGGGTCGGCACGCTGATGACCATCGCCGCGGTGGGCGCGGTGATCCTCGGCGAGGTGGGCGAGGCCGCCATGCTGGCCTTCCTGTACTCCATCAGCGAGGGACTGGAAGAGTACTCGCTGGCCCGCACCCGCCGCGGACTGCGTGCATTGCTGTCGCTGGTGCCCGACGAGGCCACCGTGCTGCGTGACGACGCCGAAATCGTCGTCGCACCAGCAGAATTGCAGATCGGCGACCGGATGCTGGTCAAGCCGGGTGAACGTGTTGCTACCGACGGCATCATCAGGCAAGGCCGCACCGCGCTCGACGTCTCGGCCATCACCGGAGAGTCAGTTCCCGTCGAAGGCGGGCCAGGCGATGAGGTGTTCGCCGGGTCGATCAACGGCACCGGCGTCCTCGAGGTGGAGGTCACCACCACCGCCGAGGACAACTCGCTGGCCCGCATCGTGCGCATCGTGGAAGCCGAACAGTCCCGCAAAGGCGCCTCCCAACGCCTGGCCGACCGCATCGCCAAACCGCTGGTGCCCGGGGTCATGATCGCCGCGACCCTGATCGCGGCGATAGGCAGTCTGCTCGGTGACCCGGCCACCTGGATCGAACGGGCCCTGGTGGTGCTGGTCGCCGCCTCCCCGTGCGCCCTGGCGATCTCCGTGCCAGTCACCGTCGTGGCCGCCATCGGGGCCGCCAGCAAGCTGGGCGCACTGGTCAAGGGCGGGGCCGCACTGGAAGCGCTGGGCAAGATCCGCGGCGTTGCACTGGACAAGACCGGCACACTCACCGCGAACCGGCCCACCGTCATCGACGTGGCCACCACCAACGGCGCCACCCGCGAACAGGTGCTGGATCTGGCGGCTGCCCTGGAAGCGCGCAGCGAACACCCGCTGGCCGCGGCGATCCTCAACGCGGTAGACACCGTCATTCCCGCTGCCGACGTCGAGGCCGTTACCGGTGCCGGGCTCACCGGACATCGCGACGGGCACACCATCCGCCTCGGCCGCCCCGGCTGGCTCGACCCGGGCCCACTCGCCGGCGACGTCGCGCGCATGCAGCAGGCAGGCGCCACCGCCGTCCTCGTCGAAGACAACGGACAGTTGATCGGTGCCATCGCCGCGCGCGACGAGTTGCGCCCCGAGGCCGCCGAAGTGGTCACCCAACTGCGCCGCGACGGCTATCACGTGGCGATGCTCACCGGCGACAACCACGCCACCGCCGCCGCGTTGGCCCACGAGGTCGGCATCGAGGCCGTGCACGCCGAGCTGCGCCCCGAGGACAAGGCCCGACTGATCGAACAGCTACGGGCCCAGCGCCCCACGGCGATGGTCGGTGACGGCGTCAACGACGCCCCTGCCCTGGCCACCGCCGACCTGGGTATCGCGATGGGCGCGATGGGCACCGACGTGGCGATCGAAACCGCCGACGTCGCGTTGATGGGCGAAGACCTACGCCACCTGCCGCAGGCCTTCACGCATGCGCGCCGGGCGCGGCGGATCATGCTGCAAAACGTCGGCCTATCCCTGGGCCTGATCGTCGCGTTGATGCCGCTGGCCTTGTTCGGGGTGCTCGGACTGGCTGCGGTCGTGCTGGTCCACGAACTCGCCGAAATCGTGGTCATCGCCAACGGTGTACGGGCCGGGCGCACCAAACCGCTGGCCGCGCCGGTGAAACGGCCCGCCAGCCCGACCCGCGCGGCGGCGGTCGGCGCGACGTCGTGACGCCCCGACCACCTCAGCTGGGCAGCCGACGGTGATGCGGGCGCGGATCACCCTGGCCGCCACGGCGGTCCTGGTCGCGGGACTGGACCTGGCCGTCAAGATGTGGGCCGGCCGCGCGCTGAACGACGGCAGCACAACTGATCTCGGGCCGCTAGAACTGCGGCTGACGTTCAACCCTGGTGTGGCATTCAGCCTCGGCGACACCCTGCCCCACGGTCCTGCTCGGCGTCACCGGCGTGATCGTGGCCGCACTTGCGGTGTTCGCCTTCCGCTTCACTCGCACCGCTGCGCTGCCCTTCGTGCTGGCACTGGCCGCACTACTGGGTGGCGCTGCGGCCAATGTGATCGACCGCGCCGCTGATGGGCTGGTCACCGACTACCTGCACACGGGCTGGTTTCCCACCTTCAATCTCGCTGACGTCTTCGTCGTCACAGGCGCAGCCGTACTCGCTCTGGCTAGCTGGCGGGCAAGTGCCCCCGCAGACACCGGGACGGGTGCACGATCGCGTCGTCCGTGCTGCCAGCGATCGGGCTGTTCACCGTCACCAACATCGACGACATCATCGTGCTCTCACTGTTTTTCGCCCGCGGCGCAGGACAACCCGGGACAACGACCCGGATCACCGCAGGCCAGTACCTGGGATTCGCGGGCATCCTGGGCGCGGCGGTGCTCGTCACGGTGGGTGCGGGAGCGTTTCTTCCTCCAGAAGTCATCCCGTACTTCGGACTCATACCGCTCATGCTGGGGCTGTGGGAGGCATGGGAAGCCTGGCGTGACAACGACGGCGATGACGATGCTGCGAAGGTGGCAGGCAAGAACGTCCGCGTCTGGACCGTCGCTGCAGTCACCTTCGCCAACGGCGGGGACAACATCGGCGTCTACGTCCTTGTGTTCCTGTGTTCCTCAGCGTGGGACCCGCAGCCGTGGTGGCTTACTGCATCGTCTTCCTCGCGCTCGTCGCGGTCCTCGTCGTCGCCGCCAGATTCGTCGCCACCCGCCGGCCGATCGCCGAAGTCCTCGAACGCTGGGAACACATCCTGTTCCCGATCGTCCTGATTGCCCTGGGCATCGTCATCCTGGTCAGCGGCCTCGCCGACTAAGGGTCAGGAAGCCCCTCTCGCGCACCGGTTCACCGCCGAAAGCGTTGCCGCCCAAAGGAGATCTATGCGTAGCGTCACGCGATCTGTCGCCGTCATGGCAACCCTTGCCATCGCTGCAGCACAGGTCACCGGCTGCACCACTGGCGAGGATGCCGTGGCCCAAGGCGGCACTTTCGACTTCGTTTCCCCCGGCGGCAAGACCGCGATCTTCTACGACCCTGCTTCGGCACGGGGCACGATCGGCGCAACCGCTCTTGTAGGTTCGCACGGCGAATTTCGCACACAAAAACAGGGAGTGCAAGCAACACGCCGTACCGGCGTAGCGCCGAGATTTCTATTGCTAGACACGTTCATAGAGTACATGTACTTCACGATAAATATGCAGATAAACACGCATATTTAGCTCTCTGTAATCTAGTTAACTACAGATAAGCGGTTCACACTGCTATGTGTGCGAGACGTGTTGGCGCGCAACACAAAGTTGAAAGGGCTCGGCTTGAAGTGGGAGTTCGCCGAGCTCTTTCCGCCACACCGTGGTGGGGCGTCTTCAACCCTACCGCCCCGGAAATGCCAGCCATGCACAATCTTTCGCCCACCAAAAGCGAATCACCGTCAGCGACATCCGAACTGGCGTGGACCAGCGCAGCCGATTCGAGGACGACGAACGCCAACGATCGAGGAAATATCGCGTCAGCCGTGGTGCCCAGGAGGCTTTACCCTGGAACCGTGAATTGGCCAACCCCGCCGGCACCACCTCAGCGAAACAAGGCAGTAGCCATCGCAATCGGGACATCATTGGTGGCCACGGTTATCGCGATTGCCGCCCTCATCGTCGGCATCATCGACCTAACTCGGCCGACGACCTCAGCTTCGCCAACCACAGAAACGTCAGTCTCCACTCCGGCCCGTCAACCCAACCCAAGCGACATTGCTGCCGCGAACCGCGCATTGTGTGGTGCGATCGCGCCGATGACGACGGAGAGTGATCGGATCTCAAAGGCCTACTCAAGCTTGGGCCCGGCAGGCAGCCCAACATATAGCGCGGGCGTATCGACGTTCATGGGCGACACCAGAAACTGGGTGGGAAGGATTCAACCGGTCATCGATGGACACTCGAATGTCGATCCCTACTTACTTCGCTCGCTGCAGCGCTTTGTCGATGACCGCAGATATCTCATCGCTGATCTTGAGGAAGGCGAGCCACAGCCGTACGACCAAACTGACTGGAATGACAGCTTATCGGCGTACAACGGTCCGTTGGTTACATGCTGGAACGTCGTTGTCAACTGGTAGCAAAAGCGATGGCTCCTCGGAAATGCCAGTCGTGCACAATCTTTCACCCACCAAAAGCGAATCACCGTCAGCGCCAGCTGAGCTGGCGTGGACCGGTGCAGCCGATTCGAGGACACCGAGCGCCAACGATCGACCAGATTTCGCGTCAGTCGTGGTGCCCTGCAGGCTTTACGCTGGAACGGTGAATTGGCCAACGCCGCCGGCGCCACCGCGGCGAAATCAGGCAGTAGCCATCGCAATCGGCACGGCGTTGGTGGCGCTGGTTGTCGCGATTGCCGCGCTCATCGTCGGCATCATCGACCTAACCCGGCCGACGACCTCAGCGCCGCCAGCCACAGGAACTTCTTCGTCGCCAGCCCCCCACGCTGCGCCGGCGAATAGCAGCGGGGCCGATCGAGCCCTCTGCACAGAGATCGCACCACTGATGTCCGAAAGCAATCGAACGGCGCAAGCATATTCGAGGCTAGGCGCGGCGAATACCCCCGAGTGGAATACGAGTGCGCGAACATTCATCAGCGACACGCGGGATTGGGTACGGCGAATCCAACCGGTGATAGATAGCCATCAGGACGCGGACCCCTATTTTCGACGGTCGCTTCAACGATTCGTCGACGACCGTAGGTATCTGATTGCTGACCTTGAGGCTGGCCCCTGGCAGCCATACGACCAGACAAACTGGAACGACAGCCTGTCGGCGCTGGGCGGTCCACTGAGCATTTGCTGGGATTTAGGTGTCAAGTGGTAGTTGAAAGCGAGGGCTGCCAGGGCACGCGAAGGGTCTCGACCGCGACTTAACTCATTAAGCCGACCAGCGAGCGTACCTTTCGTGATGAGTTTTCCGTGGCTAGTCCCGCTTGCGGGCCTTAAGCTGGATTAATGTCGACGACGCATCATGGGGGGCCCGGCACACAGGTAGGGCCGCGCTCGGACCCGTTTCTGCCGGGTGCTCCTCCTCCTGCCCCTCTACCCACTCCGCCAGGGGCGAACTGGCCATACTCGCAACCGCTACCTCCGCGACGAAGCAAGACGCTGGCCATTGCTGTCGGCGCAGCAATCGTGATCTCTACCGCGGCGCTCGTGGTGGGCATCATCGGCCTGATACGGCCCACAACGTCAGCCGCGCCAGCTGCCGGAACATCGTCGCCGCCCGCACGGTCGGCTCCTGTCGACATGGCCGCCGCGAATCGGGCGCTCTGCAGTGCGATCGCGCCTCTGATGGGCGAGAGCGATCGAATGGGAAAGGCCTTCACCAGTTTAGGGCCGCCAGACTCAGCAACGTCGGCTGCAGGGGTGCCGAAGTTTGTTAGCGATACCAAGGATTGGGTGGGGCGCATTCAGCCGATCATCGACAGTCACCCCGACGTCGACCCGTACTTCCAGCGGACGCTCCAACGCTTCGTCGACGACGAGAAGTCGTTGGCAATCGACCTTGCTGCCGGTCCGTGGCAGCCGTATGACCAGACCATATGGAACGACGCGTTAGGCGCAGAAAACGGGCCTATGAGCACCTGCTGGGCTCTGGGAGTCAAATGGTAGGGATGAGCGCGCCGGCGGGTATGCCACACCGGCGATACTCGGCGGTGATCCTTGGCGGATCCTGGCCGCACACAGACCCGCAAAGCTGCCAGTCGTGTTCTGAGGCGCAGCATGGCGAAGGCGTTAAGAATCTCGATTTAGCGGACGTAGTGCGTGGGGCCTCTGATCGGGTTGCTACGGAACTTTCGGGCCATGTGGCGGATGGGTTTGTCCAGGCCTGCGGCCGCATTGCCGCTATGTACGTTGGACATGCCGACCGTTGGTTCGCGTTCTCCCGGGTTTCCGAGGAGGTTGGGCGGCTCGGCTACGGTCTGCGCGAAGATCTCGACCAGATCGATCTACAGGCGCACCAGGAGATTGCGCGCCTAGAGGAGCAAGCCCGGCTCGGCATGGGAATGATGGCGCTGTCCGAGATTGGCCTGGTCATCGCTAAGGCGCGTGCGGAGGCGATGGCCAAGTCTGCGACAGCGACCGCCGCCGTGGAAAAACTGGCCCCACAGCTCAACCCGGGCGGCGGTCAAGGGTCCACGCCAGCAGGAGGCCCGCCGGGAAACGGCGACGACCCCGTCGATCCAAAGCTACGTGAAATGCAGGAGGCCGGTAGTGGCCCCGGCGGCGGACGCGGCATAGGCAACATGCCAAAAGGACCAGTACTTGGAAACCCGCCGCCAGAGAACCCGCCGCCTTCCCCATCCCCAAAGCCAGGCAACGCTCACAATGCTGCCCCGCCCGGGCAACAACCTGGCGATCCAGGCGGACAGATAAACCCTGCTGACAATCCGACGGGGAAAAACGGCACTCCGGACTCTTCTCCCAATCCCAAGCCGGGTAATCAACATGGGGGCTGGGATAACAACAACATGCCCCTGCCGCCCTTGCCGTTTAGTGGTGGCAGTGGGGGCGGTCTCCCGTCGCCGTCGAGTGGCGGCGGTATGGGTGGCGGAATCCCTGGTGGCGGTGGTTTTAAGTTGCCGGAGTCTCCGGGCGGTCTGGGTGGTCTGGGCGGTGGTGGTTTGCCGCAGGGTTTGACGCCTACGGGTTTGTCTTCGGGAGCTGGGGGGATGGCTTCGCCGGCCGCCTCTCCGACGGATTTCTCTCGTGGGTTGGGCGCGGGTTTGGGTGCTGGTCCCGCGCCGTTGGCTCCTCCGGTGACGCAGCCGTCTCCGATGTCGACGAGTGCGGCTCCGGCAGGTGCGTATTCGCCGGGGCCGGCGCCGGTCGCTGCTTCTGGGGGTGCGCCGGCGGTGTCGTCACCGGTGGCTACGCCCGCCCCGGCGGGTGGCGGTGGTGTGCCTGCGGGCCCGGTCGGGCCGTTGCCCCCGTTCGGGTCAGATGTCCCTCGTGCAGCGGCGGCCGCTTCGGCTGGGGCGGCGGTAAGCCCCGCGTCGGGTGCGCCGCTGGCTCCATCGTCTCCGGGTGGGGGCTCGTCAGGGTCAGCGTCGGTGGCGCCGCTTCCTCCGGGTGTGGTTGGTTCCGGCGTGGGAGCCAGCGCGGGGGCTGCGACTGAGGGAGTGCGCTCGTCGCGGCCGGATCCTTTGTTGGAGTCGGCGTCACAGCTGGTTTATCAGTTGCTGCATGCTTCCCAGAAGAGCAAGTACTTGTTTATGGACTGGTGTGTGGGGGTGTTTCGCACGCAGTCTGGTGTTGAGACCGTTGTCGTGAATAGTGATGGCGCGGGCTACATTCCGGCTGGGGTGTTTGTGCCGCGTTCGGCGCGGATGCTGTTCGCGGATTCAAGTTTGAGTCCGGCATTTCGGGAGCGGTGGTTTAGCTGGGCGAACCCGGCCGAGACGATGCTGGCTTATGCCGAGCTCGCGACGAGGAACAGTCCGGGTGTGGAGTTGTGGGCGTTGGCGGTGTCGACAAGTTATGGCGGCTCGTCGGTGCCTGCGCGGGCCGTGAGTGTCCCGCACTTTGAGGATTGCCCGGTGGAGCTGTCCCCGATTAAGGAGACGGACCCACCGATGCCGCTTGACGAGAGTCATATGCATCGGTTGGAAGTGGTGGATCGTGCTTTGTATGCGCGGCTGCTGGGTTTCGGTGATGGTCCTTTGCCTGATCCTTCCGAGGCGTGGCGGATGACGCAGGAGGCGGCCGAGGCCGCGCTGGGGCGCGCGGGTGCGGTGCGTGATCTGGCGGTGGCGCCGGTGATTCGGGAGGTATTGGGGACGTTGCGCAGCGGTGTGCCGGTGAAGCAGCAGCGTTGGACCGCGCTGGAAGGTGCCTATTTCGAGGCGGTCGGGATGGGTACGAGCCTGCGCCCGGGATTGATCAACCGGGATGGCGCCTCACCGCATGTCCTGGCGTATTTTGATTTGTCGAGGTTGATCGAGATTTTGCTGCTGTGGAGCCTCGATAATGAGACGGGTGGGCGGGGTATTAAGTATCCCGAGATCGCGTATCTGACGCGCCAGATTTTGGGTCATGGGGAGGGCAGCTGATGGAAGGCCCGATTTTTAGCGCCTTGGTCGATATCGCCGCGCTGACCGGCAGGGCGGCGGTGAGTATGCCGGTGATCCCGCCGCTGAAGGCGGGGCCGATGCTCGATGATGTGTGCGCCGAGTTGTCGCAGCAGATGGAAAGTCGGAGTCGGGAGATGGCGGCGGAGTTAGCACGGACCGCTGCGCAGCTTGAGGCGATGATCTTCGAGGGGAAGATCGGCTTTGCCGAGGAGATGGGGGAGAGCTGATGCCAGCTCAGGTAATTAAGGTGACGCCGCCGACGCTGCTCGAGGCTGCCGCTACGGTCGCGGCGACGTCGGCAAGAACCGCACCGACGCCGGGCGCGGTGCCGACGCCGGTGCCGGGGTCTCCGTTCGACGCTGCCTGGGCGGGCTTGGGGGCCACGATGGGCGCTGAGGCTGCGACGATGACGGCCGAGGCTGCCGGCGAGGGTCCGGCGCTTCAGGATATTTCGCAGGCGGCGGTGAGCACACTGCAGGCCGAGGATGATCGCAACGCGACTCAGCTTCAAGCGGTCGGACAGTCGGCCGTCATTACGGTCTGAAAACCGCAGCGGGCCAGCACTGTTCGGCAGCACGTCATGAACCCGCTGCACGATGTCTGGGGTAGCCGATTTAGCGCGGATTTGGGTGCAGACACGGGTTAGGGTGATGAGGTGACCACTCACAAATTTGAGCGCCCGGGCGATCCTGTCCGTCCCCCGAAAACTGGTGGCGGCAAGATCAAGTTAGAGCCGCCTATTGTGGCGCCGGTCCCGCCGCCGCGAAGCATTTGGGGCATCGTGTTGCCGGTCGTGCTGTTGGTTGGGATCGTCGGCTTGATCGTGGTGATGTACGCCTCGGGTGCTCGCCAATTAGCCGGTGGTTTCGGGCTTTTCGGTGGGATGGCGGCTTTTAGCGCGATCGGCATGGTGGTGCGTAACCGGGGGGCGTCCCGGAAAATGTCGTGGGGCGAGCTGACGGCGCGGCGGCGCAAGTGGTTCTCGCAGCAAGACGACACGCGCGACATTGTGGATGTTCAGCGCCGAGCGCAGTGGGAGCATCGCTGCCATTTCCATTGGGCGCCAGAGGATTTGATTGCGGTAGCAGGCTCGGTGCGGATGTGGGATCGCGAGCCGGGCGCGGACATGTTTTCGGTGGTGCGCGTCGGTGTCGGCAAGGTGAAGCTGGCGATGATGCTGGAAAAGCCGGAGATCGCACAGGCTGCTGACCTTGAGCCGGCAACGGGGCATGCGTTGCGCAAGTTCTTGAACGCCCAAGAGTACGTCGATGGTGTGCCCAAAGCGGTGTGGTTGCAACGTTTTCCCGGCGTCGGGATCGTAGGCAACCTCGAACAGGGGCGCGCATTGGTGCGTGCGATGTTATGCCAGCTGGCCGCCTTTCACAGCCCCGGTGATCTGGAAATCATCGTGGTGAGTTCTGCACCGACGCAATGGGATTGGGCGAAATGGCTTCCTCACATGCAGCATGCCAGCGTGCGCGATGGCTGCGGTGAGCGTCGGATGCTGTTTTCCTCACCGGCTGAGTTGGAGGCGTTCTTCGATGAGGACCCCGACAGCTCGCGGGAGTCGTGGTCGGCGCCGTCTAGTGGCATGTCGGCTGGCGTTGGGGCGCAACCACTTCGGGTCATTGTCGATGATCACTGCGCGACCCCGGAGGACTGGGCGGGACTGACCGGCGCGCTCGGATATGCCAGCACCTGCTTTATCCGATTGGCAGAGCGTGTCCCACCGCGCCCGGGCGGCACGCTGGGCGGCGGCGCCAAGCAGTGGGTGGGATTTTCGCCGGAGACGACCTACCGCATCGACGGGGGAGTGCTGCGCAAGCAGGTGCTGCTCAGCGAGCAACAGCAGCATGCGGCGACGATGTATGGGACGTCGGACACGAAGTCCGACGAGCTCGAGGAAGCGTTCTACGCGACCGCCGATCAGATGAGCGTTGACGGCGCAGAGCGTTTCGCTCGCGCCCTGGCCCGGTATCGCGCTAAGGGCTCGGCGAGTGTGGCCCTCGTCGACGAGGCTGAGCAGCGAGATGTCTTGGATGTGTTGGGGATTCGTGACCCCCGCCACCTCGACACCGACCGGTTGTGGGCAGCGACCCGGGCGCAGGGGCCGGGCTGGATGCGTTTCCCGATCGGGCTCTACACCGACACCGGTGAAACCGTGTGGCTGGATCTGCGGGAGGGCGCGCAGGGCGGCATGGGGATGCACGGGTTGTTCATCGGCACCACCGGCGCCGGGAAGTCCGAGGGTTTGATCACCGAGATCTCCGCGGCATGTTTGACGCACTCCCCGGAGGTCCTCAACATCGTGTTCACCGACTTCAAGCTGCGCTCGGCGGCCGGGGCGATTAGCCGGTTCCCGCATGTGGTGGCCGCGGTGAGCAACCTGTATGAGGAACGGCATTTGTTGGGGCGTCTTTATGACACTCTCGACGGTGAGCTGGATCGCCGGGGTGAAATGTTGGCCGCTCTTGACGATTGCCCGGATGTGACCAGCTATAACCGGCGTCGTCTGGTTGATCCGACTTTGCCTCCGATCCCGGTGCTGTGGGTGATTACCGACGAATACAACGAGGTGTTCGCCGACCCGATCTGGGGGCCGAAGTTCCGCAAGCTGTATTTGCGGATTGCCCGGGTGGGCCGCTCGTTGCATGTGTTTTTGAAGTTGGTGGGCCAGACCAAGGACACCCAGAATCTGCGCGACATCACCAAGTTGCTCGGCTACAACATTGCGGCGCGCACCGGCACGGAGGAGGAATCCAAAGCCGGGATCGGCGATGCCCGGGCCGCTCATATCGCGCCTCGGGGCGAGGAAGGCACCGCCTATCTGCGGGTGGCGTTGCGGGAGGCGCGCAAGTTTCGCTACTTCTTCACCTCGGCTGATTTCGTTCCTCCCGAGGAGGGCGCGGAGGCCGCGCCGGCGCCGCGCCGGGCGGCCACGGAGTTCATTCCGCGGGTGTTCACGGTCGACGAAAGCGAGGATGTTGACGGCCGTCTGGCGCCCGAGCCTGAGCTCGTTGATCAGGCGAGCGCCGCGCCGGCGGCACCGCGGACTCCAGAGCAGGAGCCGGTCAAGATGGTGACGGCGATCGCCGAGTCGTTGCAGGCCGGTCCGGAGCGGCCGCCGCGCCCCATCTGGCTGCCGGTACTGGGGGATCCCACACCGGCCGATGAGTTGGTGGCCCGCTGGCGGGGACGGCCGTGGCATGTGGACTATGGCAACAACCCGGGACTGTTCATGCCGGTAGCGCTGGCCGACTATCCGCGCGGGGCCCGCCAGGAGCCGTACTGCATGGATTTGCTTCGCGACAACGCCCTCGTTGTGGGCGCGCCGACTCGGGGGGCGACTACTGCGGTGATGACGATGGTGACGTCCACGGCGCTGCTGTATCGCCCGGAGCGGGTGCAGTTTTACTGCATCGCGGCCAGCGGCCCTCAGCTGGCACGGGTTTCGGATCTTCCGCATGTGGCGGCGGTGGTGGCGGGCACCGACAGCGAGGGTGTCACTCGGATCATCGCGACCGTGGAAGCGATCGTCAACGAGCGCGATAGGGCGTTCACGACACAGCGCCTTGACATGGACCAGGTGCGCGTTGCGAAATTCGGCGCCGACCAATATGCCGGTGCCACACCGGTTACCGATGTCCAAGCGGCACGGTCGGTCGACGGTGGCGACGTCGTGTTGATTATCGATGGGTGGAAGAACTTCACCGAAACCTATACGAATCTGGCGCCGCGGGTCGCGGCGCTGATGCGGGCGCGGAACTACGGGGTGCGGGTGGTCTACACCCACACCAGCACCCTGTCGGGGATTTCCACGGGCATTAAGACCGAGACCGGGGTGACGCTGGAGCTCAAGCTGGTCCAAGAGCACGACACCACCGTCAAACGTGACCGGGCCGATCCGGAACGCAACCCGGCGCGCGAGGTCCCCGACAAGCCGGGCCGTGGGCTGACCCCCGATGGGCACCACATGATGGTGGGCTGGCCGGCTTTGGCTCATCCACCCACTGAGTCCGGCGAGCCGGACACGGCAGCGCGCCAGCTCGAGGCAGACGAGTTGAGCGCGGTGGTGCGCCGTGTGGCCGGGGTCGCGAAAGCTGCTGCGGTGGCGCGGCTGCCGGAGAAGGTTCTCCTCGACGATGTGTTCGCCGGGATCACTGAGCCGCTTCCGGCTCGGGTGGTGCCGTTTGGTCTTGCTGAGTCGAATCTGCCTGGCGCGCCGCTGGTTCCGGCGACCATTGACTTTTTCGATCACCCTCACGCGGTGGCGACGGGGCTTGCCGAGTGTGGTCTGAGCACGTGGCTGCGCGCGATGATGCTCGGCATCATGCGTTCGTATCGCCCGGAGGACGCGACCATCATTTTGTTGGAGCACCGCCGCGCCAATATCGGTGTGGTACCGCCTACGCAATGGTTGTCGGCCTACGCGCAGAATCCCAACCAGATCGCCGAAATCGTCAAGGAATTGGCGGCGCTGTTGGAAAAGCGTCGGCCGCCGCCGGGCGCCACGCCTGAGGATTTGGCCACGAAGCGATTCTGGGAGGGCCGCGAATTGTTTGTGATCATCGACGGGATCACCGCGTGGCCGGGTGCCAGCAGTCCATTGATGCCGCTGGCCCAATATGTTGCGGAAGCCGAGGATTTAGGGCTACACATTGTGGCTACCGCCGACATCGCGCAATTCAGCTATCACGCGCAATCAGGGCAGGGCGTGTTGGGCAAGATGATGAACATGACGCCACCAGTGGTGGTGATGAATGGGTTGCGCCAGCACGGGGTGATCGTTCCTGGGGTGTATGCCGAGCCGCAGCGCGAGGGCAAGGGTCGGCTGGCTCGTCGCACGGCCATCGACAATGTGCTGGTGGGGTGGTCTGAGCCGCCGTTTGTGGGCAAACGCCGTTAACCGGCGGATAGTGCGACGAAAAAGTGGGTATAGGTGTACGACCGTTCACACGCGGGTGTCGCGTGTGAACGGTAAGATTTAGCGTCAGACGTTGTCCGCGGGGCCATAAACTGGACACCACAGTCGGGATGTATTTGGGGAGGCTGAATTATGACGAATCCACTATTGATCGCGGCTCCGGTGCTCGCCGGCGCTTCAGCTGCCGAAGAGGGCGGTGCAGCGACGATGGGCGGCACGATGGCCGGTGCTGCCGGCCCGGTGACGGCAGTTCTGCCACCGGGAGGCGAGGACGCGTCAGCGGCCGCGGCCGCCGGTTTCGCTGCGCACGGTGCCGCCACCGACGCGATGCTCACACAGCTGACCCTGGTGCGGTCACTGTTCGCGCAGACCATCGCCAGCAGCGGCGTGGCTTACACCGCGATGGACGCGGCGAACGAGGCGACGCTAGTCATCTAGCCAGGCGCCGGGGGAGGCAAAGACGCGATGAGCGCGTTTGGGGACGCCGGTGCTGTCCCGCCGGACATGAATCACACCCTGATGATCGCCGGGGATCTCGGGGCGAGCTTGGTGGGGGCGGCGGCGGGCTACGAATCAGTAGCCGACATGCTGATCGCTGAGCTGACGGCGATGGGGTTGACCACCTCGACCACCGCCATGGTGGGGTGGCAAGGCCCGGCCGGGGAAATGATGCAGATGTCTGCCGCCGAGTTCATGGAGGTCTGTGCGGCAGCGTCGGCGTGGATTCGTATCGGTCAGATTCAAGCTGCTGAGGTGGCCGCGGCCCACACCGCGGCGGTCGAGCAGATGATTCCCGCCCCGGTGGTCTGGACCAACCGCGCCACCCAAGTCGGCTTAGTCGCCACGAATGCGTTCGGGCAGAACACACCCGCCATTAATGTCCTCGACGCACAGTATGTTGACTTTTGGGTGACCAACGCGACCAGCCGCACCCAATACGGCGCGGTGGTGTCGACGGCGCTGGGCGCGATTTCTGCACCGTTTCCGCTGTCGCCAACGGCCTCGAATCCGCTGGGCCCCGCGCTGGGTGTTGCCCAGGATGTAGGACAAACCGGAGGGCAAAGCGCGTTTCAGGCCGCCTCCAAAACGATGACCACCGCGGCCGACGGGCAGTCGCAACCGACGTCGATCATGTCGTCGATGGCGGGTCAGGCCGGTGGCCTGTTTGGCCAGGTGGGTTCGGCCTTCGGACAGGTCACGTCGGCGGGCCAGCAGCTGCCGTCGATGCTGGGGCAAGCGCCTCAGCTGTTTTCCGGGATGTTAGGCCCACTGTCGTCGATGAATGGTCTGAACAGTGCCGCCGCGGGCGGGCTGGGCCCCGAAACCGCCGCTGCGGGAGCGTCGATGGGGGGAATGGGCGCCGCCGGCGGAGGCGGGGGTGGACTGCTGACCGGGTCGTCAGCGTTATCGAGCAGCTTTGTGCGCCCTGCCAGCAGCTTTAGCACCCCGACCGCGCCCACCTTGCCGGGCGGTTGGCAGGGTTCCTCGACGACGGCGGGCGAGTCGTCGCCGCGCCCGGCCGGTGTGGGCGGCGGCGGCCTTTACGGCGCCCCGGGGGCGGCGGGCCGCGAGACTGCCAGCGGGGAGCAGCAGCGCCCGGGCCGCACCATGCAGGTCACTGAGCGGCCCGGATCGAGTAGGGGGGAGCGGCAACGAGCCTGAGAAAAAAGCGTCTGGGACCCCCTCAACGGGCTTCTAGACTCAGAATCACCACCGACGGCACACCATTTGTTGCAAGGAGAATTTAGATGTCACAACCCATTCACGTTGATCAAAGTTCAGTGGTCAGCCTGGCCGGACAGATGGACGAATTGTCCCATCGCGCGCAAGACGTTTTGTCTCGCTATTCGGACCTGGTGCAGCATGGCAATTCCGCGCAGTACCTGCGGGGTAGCGCCGGGTCGACCAACCTGGTGACCGCTGAAGAAATCCACGAGGCCCAGAACAAGATCCAGTCGCGATTCCAGTCGGTCAACGAACTGCTGCGCAGCGGTGCCTCGCAGTACCACAACACCGACTCCGAGGCCCAAGGGCACATCGCGTCGGTGGCGGGCCACCTACGTTTCACCTGATCCCTGCCAGCACAGCATTTTTCGCTACGACGAGCAAAGGAATTCACGATGTCAGAAGGACCAATGATCTACCACCCGGCCGGCCTGGCCGATATGACGGCCGGCATGCACAGCTTCGCTCAGGAGCTGGATTCGATTGGGCAAGAAGCACATAACTTGCTCGCGTCCTCACGCGACTTCTTCTCGGGGCCGCACGGTGCTGAGGCCTACGCGCAAGCGCAGCAGTTGATCAACGAGGGCATTCAGGACGGCAAGGATGTCATCTTCCGGCACGGGGACACCATCGACGGAGCCTCGCAGGCCTTCCAGGCCGCCGACAGCACCGTTGGCCAAAGCTTTCAGTCGATCTAGGTCAGGGTTTAGCCGTCAGAACCCGTATAGAGGGGGGCCAGCTGCGGCGGGCCCCCCTCTTGCGCGTCACATCATGATCGGGGGTTGCGAGCTGTGTTGAACACATCGGTCGAATGCGTGTGGGCTCTGCAAGCGTTGCTCGGTGTCGAGCGGATGCCGATCAGCTTGCATCTCAAGCCCTACATCCCGTCGGCGCACTCCGATCTGATCGTCGAGACGGACGCGGGCAAGGTTCCCCTGGCCAACACTGCGCAATACCACAGCTTGGTGCAGGCGGGCGTGATCGACGAGCACGGCCGAGTCGACGCCGCGGTGCGGGATTGGATGACGGTACTCGGCCGCGCCGAGCGCGAGGTGGTCCTCACTATTCGCCGGCCCGATCAGCCTGCGACGCAGGACTGCGGCGCCACGGTGCATGAGCGCGTCATGGCGGTGTGCCGTTACGGCCGCTATTTGGCGATGGCAGCGCGCGACGGCGAGGAGATGGTGATCGGCGGGGTGGGCGAAAGCGATGAGCCCACACACCAAGTCGAGCTGATGTGCCACATGCTGCTGCCCGCTTTCGGTGATCACCCGCCGGCCGACATCGACGGCATCAACGTCCCCAAAGGCATGATGCAAATGGCGATCGACGCGGCCGGGCGCGAACCGGAAGCGATGGCGGCGGCGCTGCGCCGGCTGGGCCTGGGTCCGTGGGAGGTCGAGGTGGTGCAGGCGGCCGCGGACTTGGATCAGTCGGCGATGGCGGTGGTGGCCGTCATCGACCACTGCCCCGACGTGCGCCCCCACTCACGCGTGTTGACCGTGGCCGACACCGAGTATGGGCGGATCAGTTTCACCACCACCACCGGTGCGGACGGCAAGGAATGGACGAGCATCTGGCCGACCACCGCAACCGGTCTGCGCGACGATCTGGCCAACCTGCTGTCTGCTCCGCAGCTGGTCTGACAGTCGCCATGACGTATGTCTTGGGTCGCCCAATTAGCGCGGATATCGTGCAATGAGCGCCGGTAAGGTTTCCTCATGGCCTTGAATCTCACGTCGCGACTGCAGGTTACGGCGCACTACTTCTGGAATCGGCGCAACGCGGCCGCATTGAGCCATCACGGCGTACGCCTGGATTACGACCCGGAGCAGCGCCGCATCTCAGCTCTGGTGCTCGGGTATACCTTGACCATCGTCATGATCGCGCTGGCCGCCCTGATGGCCTACATCAAACCGGCTGGGCAGGTGGGCAAGTCGCAAATCCTGGCCGACCGCGACACCGGCGCCATCTACGTCATGGTCGATGGCCGGTTGCACCCGGCGTTGAATTTGATTAGCGCCCGCCTGATTTCGGGGGAGGACGCCAACCCGACTTTCGTCAAAGCCGCCGAGCTGGCCAAGTATCCCCAAGGTCCCATGGTTGGAATCGTCGGTGCGCCAACGCAAATGCCGGTGCGCCCCGGCTTGGAGTCGCAGTGGGCGGTGTGCGACAGCGCCCCGACGGCCACGGCAACCAAGTCGGCGGGCCAAGCCCCGGTGGTGACGACGATCGCTGGGCCACTGGCCGGCCGGCGCTCGGCACCGCTGACGATGCCCAACGCGGTGCTGGCCCGCCACGACGACAAAACCGTGGTCATCTGGGACGGGCACCGCTCTGAGATCGACGTCTCCAACAAACCGGTGGCGTTGGCGCTGGGCGTGGATTCCTCAGCACCACAACCGATTCCAATGTCGAGGGCGCTCTACGACGCGATCCCGGCCACCGATCCGTTGGTCGTTCCCACGATCGCTAACGCGGGGCAACCGTCGCCATGGGATTTTGGGCGGCCCGCGCCGATCGGCTCAGTGCTGTCGGTTCATGACGTTCAGCAGTCCGGTGATCAGTTATTTGTGTTGCTTCCCAACGGGATTCAACATATTTCGCCGTTTGTGGCGTCGCTGCTGCGCTCGTCGAACTCGTTCGGCGACCTGGCCCCGGTGCTGGTGTCGCCTGACCGACTCACAGCCGTACCGGTGGTCGAGTCATTGCCGGTGTCTTACTACCCGCCGACCCGGCTGCACCTGGTGGACACCAACGTCAACGGCACCACCTGCCTGGCGTGGTCGAAAGGCTCCACCGACAAGGCCGCCAAGATAACCGTGCTGTCGGGCCAAGGGCTACCCACCCCGCCGGAATCCGATGACCGGCTGGTGCATTTGGTGAAAGACTCCCGCTCGAACGGCGCGGTGGCAGAGGCCGATCAGGTCTACATCGCTTCTAACGCAACGAATTTGGTGATGACCACCAACGCCGACCCGGTGTCAGTGAGCCGCGACTCGCTGTGGTGGGTGTCTGATCAAGGCGTCCGCTACGGCATCGAGCTCGACGACTCGGCCCTCAAACCACTACACATCGCCACCGCCTCGGCGCGCCAAGCGCCCTGGGTTCTGATACGCACCCTGGCGCCGGGCCCGGCGCTCTCGCGCGCCGACGCCCTCACTCAGCATGACACCCTGGCGCCGGTAGCCGGGGCCGAAACACTGCCAACGAAAACCCCCTGACCAGTAACGATGACGAAAATCCAGGCCAACGCAACTAGCGCGGATATCGTGCATTGCCGCTGATAGGATCAACAATATGACCGAGCGTCCAGACCCCGAAATCGACGAGAACGCGCCGCGGCCGCACCCCCCCACAGACACTTCGGGCAGCGCCGCAGAAGACCCGGACAGCGCTGCGCATCGCGACGATCCTGCTCCAGCGCTTGACGAACCGCCTGCCGGGTTGGGCGCCTCAGCGCAGACCGCTGCGCACTCCCGCTTCGATTGGCCGGACCGCCCCCATGTGGGCCACCCCGAGGACCCCACCAACCCCGGCGGCGCCTCATCGGTTCCACCGGGTGCACACCGTGTCGACCCTGCCGGCGGGGCACCGAGGCCGATGTGGCCGTCGCCGGCAGCACAGGACTTTCCGCGGCCTGACGAGGAAGTGACATCGGTGGTCGACCTGTCGAAGACTGCCGCGTGGGAGGCGCTGCAGCGCCGCCGCGGCGCGTGGCCAGCCGCGGCGCCCCCGCCAGCGGGCCCAAACAATTGGCGGGCCGGCGGCGATCGTTATGGGCAGCCACCCGGCGCGGCCCCGTCCGGACAGTTGCAGCCCTACGGCGCGCCGCGCCCACAGGGTGAACTGCCGCCGGCGCCGGCCCGCCCGGGTGACAACGCGCCCCACCCGCAATGGCAGCCGCCTTCTGGCCAAGGCGAAACCGAAACGCCAGAGGAGACCTACTCCTGGTCGCAGGCTCAGGGATCCGGCACGAAGTACAACTATGTGGACAACATCCGCAGCAGTGAGTTGGTGCCGATCAAACGCACCCCGCCGACGCGAGGCTGGCGCAAAGCTCTCTATCGGGCCACCTTCAAGCTGATTAATCTCGGTCGATCCAGAGACGAGCGTGAGCAAGACGAGCTGGAAACACAGATTCAGTCGCTGCTGCGCGGCAAATACAAAATCGGTGTGCTCGGCAAGGGCGGGGTTGGCAAGAGCACCGTTTCGGCTAGTGTCGGGTCGGTTTTCGCCGCGCTGCGTAAAGACGACCGGGTTGTCGCCGTCGACGCAGACACGGCCTTCGGCAAGCTCGCCAGCCGGATCGACCCCTCAGCCTCGGGCTCCTACTGGGAGTTAGCCGCCGACCAACACCTGGATACCTTCGCTGACATTCGCGGCCGATTGGGCAGCAACGCAGCAGGTTTGTATGTCCTTGGCGGAGAGTCGGCGACGGCACGGCGCCGAATCCTTGACCAGGCGGTCTACCAGGCAGCGACGTTTCAGCTCGACAGGCATTTCACGTTGTCCATCGTCGACTGCGGATCGACCCTGGATTCCCCGGTAACCCGCGCGGTCCTCAACGACCTCGACGCGCTGATCGTGGTGTCCTCGCCGTGGTACGACGGCGCGTCCGCGGCCGGGCAGACCTTGGAGTACCTGGCCAACGACGGCTACACCAGCCTGCTCAACCGAACCGTGGTGGTGCTCAACGACTCCGACGGTCACTCCCCAAAGCGTGATCGCGCGCTGCTGGTCGAACGGTTCAGCCAGGGGGGCCACAAGGTGATCGAGATGCCCTACGACGAGCACCTGCGCCCGGGTGGGGTGATCGATCTCAAGGGAGACATCAACCGCAGCACCCACCGCGCGCTGCTGAAAGTGGCCGCGGCGTGCGCCGAGCACTTCGCCGCCACCACCGACGGCCCGAGGGGAATCCATGACCGCCACCGCCGATAAGTCCGCGGCCACTGCGGCCGAGACGCTGATCCCTCCGTCGAGCCGGGTGTCGCTACTGGTGGGGGACACCCAGATCGATTTGCTGCTTCCTGCGGCGGTGCCGCTGGCCAAGCTCGTCGAGCCCACCCGCGACACCATTAACCGGCGGCTCAAATCGGTCGGGGCCAAAGAGCTGCCCGGCGGCGCGTTCGTGTTCGCCCGCGCGGCCGGCATGACGATGCTGTCGGGGAAGCTGTCCCTGGCAGCCCAGGGGGTCCATGACGCGGAGCTCCTCGCGTTTGTGCCCGCGGCGACAGCCCAGCGCTACGAACCCAACATCGAAAACGTCAGCGCGGCGATCGCGAAGTGGGCCAAACAGCATTTCCCGGCGGTGACCGCGCTGGATGCTGCCCGGGTGGCCGTTGCGCTGACCCTGGTCGCGTTGAGTGTGGCTGCGCTGCTGGTGTGGCGGCTGCGCTGGGCGAGTGCGGGTGGATGGCTGGTGCCGACGATTTTCGGAGCCACCGCACTGGTCTTGGCCGGTGCCGCGCTGCTGGCTACGCGCATGGGCGCGGACCGGTTCATTGCCGGCGCGACAACCTGGGCGGTGATCGTGGCGCTGGTCGCCGCCGGCGCGACCACCCCGCCCGGCGCGCATCCCGGCGCGCCCCACGCCGTGCTGGCAGCAGGTGTCGCGCTGATCGCGGCCGCGGCCTTGGGCAAGCTCACTGGTCGCTACTGGGTGGCCGCGACCGCCGTGGTGACGGTCTCGGTGGCCGGGCTCGGCAGTGCGGCGGCACGGATGTTCTTCGCCGTGCCGGGCCAACGCATTGCTGTCGTGGTGTTGGTGGGGGTATTGACGGTCTCGCTGGCCGCCCCGGGGATCGGGCGCCGTTTGGCGCGCGTGCCGCGCCAAAGCTTCGAATCAATCACCGGCAAAGACATGTATGAACGCTCACCCAGCGATCCTGAGGACACCATTTCCCCGGTCGCTGACAGCCCGCGCGATATTACGTTGACCGGTGAACAGGTGGGCGAGGTTGCCTTGCGGTCTAACCGCGTGTTGATGGGCCTGTTACTGGGCACGGCGGCGACACAGGTGGCCGCGTCGTGGTTCGCGGTCCAGCCGGGCGTGGGAACGCAGTGGACCTTTGTTGTGGTCAGCGCGTGCATTGCGCTGATTGCGGTGTTGCGGGCGCGCGCCTTTCGGGACCGCCGCCACGCCATCACGCTGGTTGTCGGTGCGGCGTTGTCGCTGTTTGCCATCCCCGCCCATTACGGATTTGCGGCCAACGCCGGCGCGACCGGTGCGGTGTTGGCGTGCGCGGCGGCCGTGGTGGGCATTGCGCTGGCTGCGCTGCTCGCTGGGGCGATCGTGCCCACCCACATGTTTTCTGAGCCGGTCCGCGAGGTCGTCGAGTACGCCGAATACCTCGCTACCACTGTGGTGGTGGTCTTCGCCGCGTGGACGATCGATCTCATTCAATTCGTGAGGTATCACTGATGCGTGTCAAGGCCGCGGCCTCCGCATTGGGTGCGGCCGCTTTGGTGGCCGCCCATGTGATCGCTGCGCCGGCCGCGATGGCCGTGGCGCCGCCGGTGATCGATCCAGGAGCGTTGCCGCCGGCGGAAACACCGGGCCCGGCCGAAGAGATGCGGCAAAGCGAGGCGTGCATCCTGCCCGTCGTAATTGCCGATCCGAACGTCGCCCAGCCCGCCCCGGGTAACGCGATGCTCAACGTGACGCAGGCCTGGCAGTATTCGACGGGCGCCGGGGTGACGGTCGCCATCGTCGACACCGGCGTCACCCCCAATCCGCGGTTCCCGTCGCTGTTCGCTGGCGGCGACTATGTGCAGGGATTGCCCAATGGTGGACTGACCGACTGCGACAACCACGGTTCCTTCGTCGCCAGCATCATCGGCGCCGCCCCGTCGAACCCCGCCAGTCGGCCCGCGTCGAAACCGGCCGGTGCGGGGGCACCGGCCGCTCCGCCACCGGTGCCTGCCAATCCGGCACCTCCGCCGCCGACTCCCAAAGCGCCGCCGCCCTCAACGGTCACGGTGACCGCGCCCCCACCGCCGCCACCCCCGCCGGGAGGCGATGCTCCCGCCGACGGTGCGGGAGGCTCCAACACGGGGCAACCGCTGGTGGCTGGACCCCCGCCGACGGGACCTGACGGGGTGGTCGGTGTGGCGCCTGACGCCACGCTGATCTCAATCAGGCAAGCCTCCGCCGCGTTCTCTCCGGCCCATCCGACCCCCGAAGAACAAGACCTGCACCGCAAAGCCGGTGATGTCCTGTCATTGGCCAAAGCGATCCGCACCGCGGCCGACCGCGGCGCGAGGGTGATCAACGTGTCGCTGGCGTCGTGCACCAACGCTGCGGCACCGGTCAATCAAGACGCGCTCGGGGCGGCGGTGCGCTACGCCGCGGTGGACAAGGACGCGGTGATCGTGGCCGCGGCCGGCAACCGCAATGACCCCATGCAGCACGACTGCGGCCAGAACCCGGTTTTTAACCCGCTCAACGTCGATGACCCACGAGACTGGGCCGGGGTGCGCACCATTGTGAGCCCGGCCTGGTTCTCCGATTACGTGCTCGCTGTGGCAGCGGTGACCCCGGAAGGCCAGCCGATGCCCGATTCCATCAACGGTCCTTGGGTGGGGGTCGCCGCGCCCGGATCGCGCATCATGGGGCTCTCGAGTGTCAACGGTGCGGCGGTCAACGCCTCACCCGGCACCGACCCTGGCACCGGAAACGGAGTGTGGGGCACCAGCTTTTCGGCGGCGTACGTGGCCGGTGTCGCTGCCCTGGTGCGCGCCAAATACCCGGATCTAAGTGCACACCAGGTGATTCGGCGCATCATGGAGACCGCCCACAATCCCGCCCACACCGTCGATAATCAGGTCGGGCACGGGGTGGTGGACCCCGTGGCCGCCCTGACCTTCGATATCACCCCGGGTGACCCCAAGCCTGTCGAGCACCTCAGCACGGCTCTGCATGTGCCACCCAAGCCGCCGACCCCCGATCTGCGGCCACGCAACGTAGCCCTGCTGGGCCTGGGCGTCGTGGTCCTGGCCGCCGGCGCGCTCTTTGGTGTAATGGCCATCAAACGGAGAATGTCGTGAAAGCGCGCCCGGTCACCATCCGTCCCGCCTTGGGCGCTGTCGTCGGCGCCGAGGTGATCGGAATCGGCGCGTTCGCCGCACTGCCGACGTGGCTTTTCGGGTGGTGGCCCGCAACAGGGATCACCCTGGCCGCGGTGGTGCTGCTGGTCGTCACGGTGCACCGGCGCAACGCCGCAGCCTGGGTGCTGGACCGGTCACGCTGGATGCGCGCTCGCCGGCACACCACCGCCGTGGGCGCTGCGGTGGACATCAGCCACGGCGGCAACGTGTACGGAGTGCGCACCGCCGACAATGAGGCCGTCGCGATGATCGAAGTCGACGGCCGACCGTATTCACCGACATACCTGCGGGGTTCGACGCTGGCGTTGACCGACAATCTGCTGCCGCTCGACGTGGTGATCGGTCTGATGGAACAACCCGGCGGTCTGCACCTGGGTATCGACGTCGCGACCGCAGGGTATCGGGTCCGCCCGGGCACCGGGTACCCGCAGCTTTACGGCACATTATTGGCGGATCGGGGCGCAGCCGGGCAACGCACCACTCATTTGATCGTGCGCCTCGACATCAACGAATCGGTCCGCGGCCTGATGTACCGCCGCTCGATCGGTTCTGCGGCAGCCGCGGCGACCGAGCGCATCGTCAAAGCCCTTGAGCAGCAAGGCTGCCGGGCCCGCGTTCTCAACGCCGAAGAACAAGACACGATGCTCGAGGACCTCAGCATGGGCCTAGCTTGTGCGCCGCCCCGCCCGCCGGTCATCGACGAGGTCGAGGACCTCGATACCGCCGCGGCCGGTGAGGGTGCCGACCAGCTCGAGCTGATCGGCTCGGGCGGCCGCCATCAACGTGCCGCGGGTGCCGCGTCCGCACCGCTGACCGCTGCGCAACGGACACGCCCCAAAGCCGACGTCGGGTGGAAAACCATCAACGCCAAACCCGGTTATGTGACCTCGTATTACTTTTCGCCCGAAGACATCACGACCGAATCGTTCAACCAGATGTGGTCACTGCGGAGCGACCACATCGTGCATGTGCTGATGCTGCGCAAAGTCCCCGCCGGCCCGGTGACGGTGTCGGCGCTGGTGCGTACCAACGACCCTCGCCCACCAGAGCAGCCCCCCACGTTGTTCCTCAACACGTTGCCGGGCAGCCAGTACAACGCTGCACTGCGAGCCGCGCCGACAACCCAACCCGCGCTGCATTTGCCGGCTCGGCCGTTGACTGCCGTCGACGAGGTGCAGGTCCCAGTCGGTCCGACCGGCATCCTGGTCGGAGCGGCGCTTCGTGACGACAAGTCGGCGTGGCCGCCGATCCAGCGCGACGACTTGGTGATGTGGCCGTTGACCGACGCGGCGCAACCGACCCGCATTGTCATGGACACCTCGGATTTCTATGTACGCCAGCTGCTGATCCGGGCCGCCGCGGCGGGCGAACGTGTCGCCATCTACTCTCGCGAGCCGCGGCGCTGGTATTCGGTATCGCAAACCAACATCGCAGTGGTCGAAGCACGCCGGGCCGCCGAGTTCGTACCAACGGTGATCGTCAACGATCGGGCTACCATCGCGCCGCAGGCCGGGCTGTCCTCAACAGTGATCACTGTGGGCCACAGCCCAACCGACGCCATGGTGCCCGATATTAGGTTTGAGCAGACCTCGGAGTCGACCGTGCGCATCACGACCGCCGCACGAACTGTCGACCTATCCATGGTGGTGTTCCGTCAAGAACAAACGTGGACCGGCAGCGCCTAAAGACCCGTGAAAATAGCGGACGGCCACGGGGTGTCGAGGATTTAACCTTAAATCATGGCTGCGCAGAACACCGTGATCGCACTTGATGGAACCCGGCGCTACCACTCGGCGGATTCGAGTGGCCTGTTCACCATCAAAGAAGTCAGCCAGGCCTGCGGCCTGCCAGGGCCGGTGATCATGCAGCTGGTGCCCCGGACTTGGGTTGAACCAGTGGGTTGGCTCTACACACTCGACCAAATCCGCGCGGCCATCACGATTTCCGAGGATCTACACCCTCCGTCTGAGACCAATCAGACTGAGGCGCAACGGGACCCGATCGAAATGCTGTCCTGCGCGCGTTGCTTTGTGCTCACCGACGTCGCCGATGCGAGAGTTCGCGGCTGGCTCAACGTCGTAGAGCCTGACAGCAGTGGGCCGGCGGCCTGGGATGGCAAGGATTACTGCGCGCAGTGTGTGATTCGGTGCCCGAGCTGCCGAACCGATGTTAGTGACGGTCTGTGTGAGACGTGTTTCGGCGCGCGGAAGATTCCGAGGCCGCCACTTGCAACGAATTTTGTGCAGTCAACGCCACTGCGGCGGCCTTACCGTTGATGAATGGCAATTGCGAACAGCACTGACGGATTTCGGCCACCGGTAACCCCTTTCGCCGGATGGACGCGAGACGGTCACGGGCGGCTGGTTCCCTTGGAAACGGCGCCCCACGTCGGTGGGTTCGCGCCGCCGGGAACCGGCAAAACACGCCGCTGGCTGGCCCAGTCCGCGGTGCTGTGGCCCGGCCCCGCGTTTGTGTCATCCAGTAAAGACGACCTGATGCAAATGGTGGCGTCGCGCCGCTACGGCCCTACAGCGCTGTTGGACCTGCGCCCGATCACTGCGCCCTACTATCCCAAAGACTATGTCTCGTACCGCTTTGACCCCACAGCGCTGATCACCAGCCTCAACGACGCTATAGCAACAGCCCAAAGCCTGCTGAGCACATCAGCAATTGCCCTGTCCGGCAGCGCATTTCGCCAGGGCTCCGATCCTGGGCCGTGGGATCAGCTAGCGCTTGCACCGCTGGTGTGCCTGCTGTACGCGGCCAGCCCAGAGGGCACCGGGCAGGGGATGGAGTGGACCCTTGAAGCCTCAGAAAACGTCGAAGTCGGCCATCGTCACGACGCTTACCAAACGTCATGGAAACCCGGATGGGCCAGCGCCGCCGCGTGGACGGCTGACCCGCTGTTCGAGGCGCGAGTGCGCGCCGTGCTGGAAATGGAACCTAAGCAACGCGATTCGGTGAAAATGACCGTGACCAAAGTTCTCACCGCCTGGCTGCTTACAACCAAACGCGACCGCAAGTTCCCGTCGCTGGACTTGTCGTTCTTCGACGGCGCAGACGCCACGCTGTTCCTCCTGACCCCTGCTGATGGAACGGTCGCTGCGCAAGCAATTGTGTTGATGGATCAGCTGATCAATCGGCAACGTATGAAAGTGGCGCAGTGGGAGGAATTTCACCGCATCGGGCTGTTCCTCGACGAGATCACCAACACTCCGATTCCTCGGCTTCCCCAGTATTTGGCCGAATCGCGTGGGCTCGGATGTTCTATTTGCTTTGCGGCGCAGGCCGGTTCGCAACTCGATGCCATTTATGGCCCGTTGCAAGGCAAGGCCATCCGAGATGTCACTCCCGCGGCGATGATCATGTACGGCTCCCACGAGCGCGATATCATGGAATCGGCCGCATTCTGGTCAGGCAAAGCAACACGCAGCCACCAAAGCTACGATCACAACTCGGATAACAAAAGCACCAGCCGCCACTTCGGGAATGCCTTGGAGCCAGCGGAGTTGCTGCCCCGCAACATCGGGGAGGCCCGGCTGATCCCCAGGGGCGCGCCAGGCGAGATGGTAGAGCTGATCGATTGGGACGAGTTCATCACATACCTCGACGAGCTGCGCGCCGCTCGCCGGCGGCGTGTAGCATCTTAAACACGTTGTTACAGTGCTACTTTGGTGCCAATGAAACTTGCCATCTCAAAAAATGGAGTCTTTGGACGTGAATAGTCTTGACGAAGACACGGCCGCCGAGGCCGCCGAAACGACACGCATTTGAGGCTAGTCGCCGACGACACGACGCGCGACGGGTCGGATTGCCGTAGGTCAGAGCTTGGCGATATGTCAGGGCCCTGTGCGGCGGTGAGCGTTGGCGCCGTCTCCGACCACGGGGGCTGGCGGGCGTGGCGCTGACAAGTGGCCCGCCGGCTGAGGCGTGTACCACAACCTGCTTGTGCTGTCGCGGAGAAGTCACGCGGGCCGCGCGCACTCCCGCCAGCGGACGTCACACACTGTGGGCACTAAACAGCAGCGCCGCCTCAGTGAATCAGTAACAGCAGGCAGCGAAGCCCAGATCGGAGTCATCCTGGGCCCGCGGCAGCCCAGTGGCGGCAAAAAATAGCGCAGGAGAGCGTCTTTGGGCGCTTTACGCTCAAAGTATGGCCGTTGACCTGCCTCCGGACCGCTTCGATGACGTCCGGCGAGAATGGATCGCCTACCACCAATGGTGGTCGACGATTCAGCGCTGCCGCGCCGAGCAGCTCGGGCGGATCGTGCGCAAACGGCAGCGCATTCGCACCTCGGCGGTACCAGATCCACACGACGACACCCGAATCGATCCACTGTGGATGCGGGCAGCCAAGTCGCGGGCCGCGCGCGTGGAGGTGGCCTTCGTAGTGGCGGCAGCCGTCATTGCGCCGATCGGGTGGGCAGGGGGGTGGGTGTTGAAGGCCATGCTGGTCCGCCTGATCCCGCAGACGCTGCGCGGCTTCCCGGTCGCGGCGATGTTGTGGGCTGGGGCTGCCTTCGCCGCGCTGACGGTGGTGATTTCTCAGCTCGTCTACGACCCGGCAGGCTCATTCGGCCAAATCGCGGTACTGCCCTGGCTGTGTTTACAGCTCGTCATGATTCCCACGGTGGCGGGCATCTACGGCATCGCCGAGGGCTGGCTGGCTGTCGCAGGATCTGACCAATGGTGGCCGCTGACCCCGGTCAAAAAGCCGATCACGCCCGAGGACGCGGCGGCCATTTTGGGTGCCTACGACATGACCGGGCCAGGGGTGGTCGACACACGACCGCTGCACGAGCCTGGCGAAAGGACGCGCCCGTGACCAGCGATTCACGCAGAGTTGGCGTCGGCGATCGAAGTGGTCGAGCCGTGCCAGGCGCCCAACTGCTCATCGGGGTTCAGTTCGATGAGGACGCGCCGAATAAGGTCGATGCGCCGCTCGACAGCGGCATGGTCCTCTTCGAGCCGGTCGAGTTCGTCGCGGAGCTGAGCCGTGAGCCGTTCTGTGATCTCGTCTTCACTGACAGGCCGAAGTGGGTGCTTCTTTTCGCGAAGGCCGGCCCGGTTACGGCGGGGAGTGAGGCTCATGGGATGGCCGCCGAGCAGCACGACCGCCGCAGAGCCGGGTTGCCACCCGAGGGTGGCGTCCAGGCGCAGCAAAGTGCCGACAGCCGGGGTGTTTTGGGCTTTGCGGCGGCGGGCCTTGACGAGGGTATCGACACCGGGGCCGCCGCGATCCGCCACTTCCTGCTTAGACATGTTCAGCTGCGCGAGACGGGCCTCGACGAAGTGGATGAGCCGGTCGATCCCGTCGGCTGGGGCGGTCATATCCCGCACCCTACCGCACGAAATGCCCCATATCCGCTACCAGATTCCGGACCCGGATTTCTGTCACATCCGATAACTAGGGTCGTTTCATGAGAATACTGATCGCGTTCCTCTGCATGGGTTTTCTGGCCACGATGGCCACCGCGCTGGCCCTCTTCGAGGTGTTAGCCCGGACCTGGCCGCTACTCATCGTCGCACTCGGCGTTGTCGTGGCCGTGCGGCTGCATGATCGCCACGCCCGCAAAGCCGCTACACCGCCAGCCACCCTGCTTCCGGCAAGGAGTGTCGCCGTGCCCCGGCCGGCGCCCGCACCGCAGCCGATACAAGCCCGTCCCGCGGGCTGGGTGCTCGTCCCCGTGTGGGTGGACAGTCAGGGACAACCTCAGCGCCACCCGGTCATCGACGGTGACGTGATCATGGAGGACAGGCGCGGTGGCTGAGGGGACAACGTCGACCCAAGACTGGATGCTCGCGCAGCTCTTAGATGACGGGCCGGTCCTGACCGTCACCGATCAGGTTGAGCCCCAAGCCGACTGCGCCAACAGCGAGGGGCCTACTGGAGTCGAGGACGACGCGGTCGACCAGCACGACGGCACCAACCCTGCATCAGCCGCCGAGGCCGCTACCGCGCTGCCGCACGAACTCGACGAGCCCGCCGAAGTGGGCGAGCACACCGATCCCGACGTCAATCGCGGGGCAAAACGAACGGCCGTCTGGCTGGGCTGCGGTGCTGCGGTGGTGGCGGTGCTGATCGTGGTGGCATTCGCCGGATTCGGCGGCGGCCCGGACCCAGTGTCACCGCCACAGCACCACGCCACCATCGCCGCGGTCGCCGCCGCTCCGACGACCAGTGCCGCCGTGCCACAACAGGATCAGGCCGTGCCGTATACCCCCTGGAGCACCAGTTGCACCCCAGACGGAGGTGCGGGCGACCAGCTCGCCGCACGCTCAACGCTGGCGCTGACCGACACCGCAACCGACTCGGCGTGGGTGTGTGGCCGCGGACCACAGGAAAGCCGCCTCGACGGCCAAGTGCTGCACGTGCAGTTCATGTGCGACCCGTCGCGCCCGAACTCGGCATGCAGCTACATGCTCAATTCGCTGTCGGTGACTCCGGGCTGGGTGGCCAAAACCCAAGGCGGCAAAGAGGAATGGATGCAGCACCGCGTCGTGACCAACGTGCAGTTCAACTTTTTCAACGGCAATGAACTCGTCACGGATCCACTGCCAGTCGACACACACAGCGTCCACGGCCCGGTCTCGGTGACCTTGCCCAGACGAGTCCTGGTCTCCCGTGTTGATGTGATTATTCTGCACACCGATCGTCCGCCGGCGAATCCGCTGCCAAGCTCGCCGGCGGCTGCGCCGAGCGCCGGCGCGGGCGAGCAGCCGCCCAACGGGCTGATGGATTCCCTGCTGGGTGCACCGGGTTCTGACCCGGCGTCGCCACCGCCGGCCGATCCCGCCAGCGGCGCCACGGCCGGCACCCCAGTCGATGCCACCTTCGCGATGAGCCAACTGCAGTTCTTCGGCCACTCGCCTAACTAAAGGACCAGCTTTCATGAGCACCATCACGATGTCGAGGACCTGGCAGTCGCGCATCGGCCGCGGCCGCGGTCTTCTTCGTCAGGCCGCGATCGCGGTCGTGACGCTCTTTGCGGTGTTCGGGTTCGCCGCCTCGCTGAAGGTCTTTTTCAGTGCATCTCATCCTGATAGCAGCGACGTCGCCGCAATCGCCAACCGTGCCGGCAATCAGCGCGCCGCCGCGGGTCAGTTCGCCGCTGATTTCGTTGCCGCGGTGTTAACCACGCCGAGCTCCAAACAGTCGACGCTGCAACGCTTCATCACGCTTTCCGAGTCCGACAGAGCGTTCGCGGCGGCGCAGTCGGCTCCGCCGCCGCCAGCGGTGATCAACACCCCCAAAGTGTGGTCGGTGGTGCCCAACGGCTCGGTCGGCGACGTCGATCTGTATGGGGTTGTCGTGGTCGTGCAGCAACGCTCCTACGCGTCGGCGGAAGCAGCGAGCGCGTTTTATGGTGTGCCCGTGGCGGTTTGGCACTACCAACCGCGCGCAATGGACTGGCCGGTGCCGATGAGTAACCCCGGCCCGGGCGCCGATGTGAAACAGGGCTACGACCACCCGTTGAGCCCCAGCAGCCCGGTCTATCCCGTGGTGAGCGGCTTCATCAACACGTACCTGACGGCCACGAGCGGCCTGGACCGCTACGTTGTGGCCGACTCGTGGATCAAACCGATCGGCGGCTATCAAAGCGCCGTGATCAAGAACGCCGACACCGCCACCGAAGTCCCTGACGCGCCGGCCCCGGGGACCCGCGTTCACGTCCGAGCGCGCGTCGTCGCGCAAACTTCACAATTTGCCGCACTCAATTTTACATTTCCGCTGACTGTCGAAAATAACGGCGGAACATGGATGGTCACGAGCATAGACTCAATACCGCAGCTCAGTAATAACAGCAACCCTGTGCCGGCCACCTCAACACACAATTAACTAGACAAGGAGATCATCGTGAACGCGACACATGCACAACTTCTGGCCGCAGGGCTCTTCACTTCCGGAACCTCGCTGGCCTACATGCTCGAAGGGCTGCTCGCCGCGGCCGCGCTCGTGGTGGGCACCGTCGCCACGTTGGGCAAAGCGGGCAAAGAAGGCGCCGGCGCCGGCATGACCCACCAATTCCTGGTGATCGGTTTATCGGTGACCATCTTCTTGTCGGCGGGTATCGCAGCACTGTTCACCCACGAGTTCCAAAGCCACGGTGTCACCAACCACGTCAACGTACCCAACCCGTACGGGCAGTAATGGCCGACGAAACCCCGGCCAAGGTTTGGTCGGACCAGCGCGATCTGCCGATCTACCTCGGCGACTCCGGAGACGGATTCCGCCTGCCGTTCAAAGAGAAATGGCGACTTCCTGACACCACAGCACTGCTGGTGGGCTTTGTCGCCACAGCCTCGCTGATGACTCTGAACCTTCAAAGCGGCAACGCCTTGATCATTGGTGCCGTTGGCGCGGCGCTGACCGCCGCCGCGATCTGGGCGCTGTCCAAACTACCCGCTAGCCGGCCCTCACTGCGTACTCGACTGCAGTTCTGGCTGGCCGACCTACACCCGCACGTCATGTGTTCGCACGAGCCGGGATCGCCGAAACACGGTCCGCGGCAATGACTGTCACACCCAGCGAAGCCCCCATTGAGGCTGTCGGCAACCTGCGCTTCACCCACAGCGGGGTCTACGCCGAGTACCTGGTATCGGGGTTGCCGTTTATCTTTTTGCCCAAAGAGTCGCAGGACTTGGTCGCCGACATGCACGCCGAGCTGCTCCGGACCCTGCCATCAGGCTCGCTACTGAGCGGCCTGACAGCGCCGGTGGCAACCCGCAACATCACCCGGCGCATGATCTATGCCCACCCTGATCTGCACCCAGACAACGTCATTGACGCCACCGCCATGCCCGAACATGCCGAAGCCTGGGTGCAGCACTGCCAGCGCTGGGCCCCAGCCCTCCACGCCCGCAACTCGCGGCGGCGCATCTACTGGCTGAGCCTTCCGTTGGATTACGGCCTATCCGGGTCGACCACGGCAGGAGGATGGCAACGCCGCCTCGACTCGATCATCGGCCGCGACAAAGATAGCGCGGCCGCCCTGGCGCACTACCGCCAGCTGGCCGCCACGATGATCGCCAAGCTGCCCCCGGCGCTGTTCGCGAAACCGGTGAGCGTCGAACAGATCTGGTGGCATTGGAACTACACCGCCAGCCGCCACACCTGGCAGAAGCCCATCCCCAATCAACCCTATAACCCTGATGCCCGACTACCGGGATCCGCGTTCACACCGGTCTGGAAAGACCTGTCCGCTGCCGCGCTCCGTCAACGGCGATGGCGGGCCGCGCGCACCGAGGCTGACATATTCCTGCGTACGTATCGACACGAGGACGACGGTGTGGCCGACTCGTATCAAGCCATCGTGGGACTGGAAAAATGGCCCGACGCCGGCCTGCGCTGGCCGCGCTCAACCATCTTCAAGGTGCTCGATGATGTGACCGGACCGGCCATCACGTTGGACTGGACGATTCATTTCACGTTCGACACCGCTGAGGTGGCCGTGGCAACCGCACACAATGTCATCACCAACATCAAAGACCAAGCGCGCCAACGTGGCCGCCACGCCGACAGCGACGACGAGCTACTACGCAAACTCGTCTCCGGTAGGCAGCTGGCCTCTGCACTCAAACAGGGCAGCGCCGAACGAGGCGTCAACGCAGCGGTCGTGGTGATCGCCGCCGCCGCAGACGCCGCCGCCGCCGACACCGCGATCTCAGAAGTGATCCGCCGCTATCGCACCCAACGACTCGAGCTCAAACGCCGACGCGGCAGCCAACCCACATTGTGGCGCGCCCTGAATCCGGGAACCGAAACCACCGCAGGCCTGCATGAGATTCGAAACCCTTCCACCACCAACGCATTCGCGAAACTCGTGCCACTGCTGGCCACCAGCCTCGGCAACAACGTCGGGGTCCCGCTGGGGGAGACCATCACCAGCCCCGGTCTGCGCGAGATCGTCCTCAACGACCTCATCGGCGCCCCCGGGCGCGACAATCCGGGCAACCTAGTCATCGGCGGATCCCCGGGGCGCGGAAAGTCGCAGTGCGCCAAGAACCTCGTCCGGTCATGGCTGGAATTAGGTGCCGGTGTACATCTCATCGACCCCACCGAGGCGCGCGAACACCAAACCGCATTATCCACATTCGACGCCAACAAAAAGGTCATCATCGACCCCAAAAACCCCCAATTCAGCCTGGACGGGCTGCGCATTTTTCCGTTTGAGTATGCCGCAGAGCGCACCGTAGACCATTTGCTGCCGCAAATAGGATTTCCGCCAGTGAGTCCTCAGGCTTCACGGCTTAAGGGGCTGCTCGCCCCGGCCTCACGAAACGCCAACGGCATCGGGTGCCTCAACCAGTTGATCGGGTTTCTAGCCGACCGCAGCAGACCAGACCGGGTCAGCATCGATGACGACTTACTCATCGCGTTGGAAGGCCTACGGGCCGAGCGGCTGCTGGCGCCGATGTTCGACGACACCCTGCCGCTGCCGGACTTGTCCAAGCAGCTTGTCATCTGGAACTTCGGCGGCCTCAAATTGCCCACTGTCACCGAGGAATACCAGGCACACCTACACCACCTAACCACCCCGAGTCAGCGTGCCGCCCAAGCCCTTTACGGAATGGCCGCCAACCTCGCGGAATCGCTGTTCTTTTCCCGCGACACCCAACCCGACATCCTGGTCGTCGAAGAATGCGCGGCGTGGACACATTCTCCCGGAGGGCAGCGCTGCGCGAACAACGTGATCCGCCAAGGCCGTAAAGCATGGACGCTGTTCATGGGGATCAGCCAGTCACCCAGAAACGACTTCGGAGTACTGGAAGACGAATACATTGAGCAACGACTCTGCTTGGGCTTCAAAGAAACTGCCATCGCCGAGGACACACTGCTGTGGTGCAACCGCGACCTGGATCGCCACCCGCAGCTGCGCAGCGACTACGTCACCAACACCAGCCCCGCGGCGATGCCCAACCACGGCGACGACACGATCGACAGCCGCCACGGCAAAGTCATTCCCGGCCGCGAAGGCGAGGCGTGGTTTCTCGACGAATTCGGCGGGTGGGGCAAGGTCAAGTTGTTCGGCGCACCGACCCGCGAGCTTGCCGAGCTCTATGACACCAACCCACAACGCAAGCGACAACGCCAAAGGATCAGCGCGTGCTAGCGCGAGCACATTGCTGGCTGCAGCTGCATCCGCGGGTGGCGCGGCCACTCAAGGTGTATGCACTCCTGCAGGTGCTGGCGACCATCGCGGTCACACTGGCTCCGGGAGCGAGTGCATCGACCAATGCCGCGGTGCTGAATTGGACTGGCCTGCACGATAACTACGGCGTCCCCATCGGCGACTTCTACCTGTCGGTGGCCAGCGTTCCCGATCAGCTCACCCAGGGCGGGCCCGACGCGCAGGCATGGGACCCCTCGTCATGGGGGCCGTGGATGGTGCACGCCCTGGAAGTGGTGTCGACAGGTTTGGCGGCCTCCAACATCTTGACCGCCGAAGCGGGGGCTTTCATCGGCATCATCGCCTTGTCGCTGTGGGTGATGAAACTGACCATTTCGACGTACTGGCTGACCGTGTTCGGCGAAATCGCCAAAGCAATCACCGCTGCGGTCATCACCGTCACCACCCGGTGGGGCTTGGTCGCCATCACCGTGCCGCTGGGGGTGTTCCTCGGCGTGCTGGCAATACGTCGAGGAGAAGCCGGCCGCGGCTGGACGATGATCCTGCTGGCGATCATGATGCCGGCCTTAGCCATCACCGTGTTCTCCGACCCGGCGGGAATGATGTACGGCCCCAATGGGATGCTGGCGTTCGGGCGCAGCATGGGATTTAGCACCGCCGAAGCGGTCACCCACAACGGCGCGATCGGCAGCGGCGGTTTCACCGGTCAAGTCGACACCCTCACATCAAGCCTCATCACCCACGTCGGGCGAGAGCCACTGGAAGTCTTCAACTTTGGCCATGTCGTCGACACAAGGCCCGGGTGCGCAGCACAGTACACCGCCGCGCTACAGCAAGGCATTTCTGACGGGCCAATCAAAGCGATGGGCCGCTGCGGTGATCTGGCCGCGGTGCACTACGCCCAAAACCTGGATGGCACAAACACATTCAACGGGGCCATCTTGGTCATGACAGCAACCCTGTTTGGCTGGTTCATGATCTCCTCGGGCGCCTCGGTGTTCAAGGTGTCGCTTAAAGCGATGTACACGACCGCCAAGCTGTTGCCCAGCGTGTTCGCCGGCGGCATTTCCGGGGCTGCGCAAGAACACGCCAAAGCCACCGTGTGGCGATTTTTCAAGCATCCGATAGAAGTGATGGTGTTCGTCACGTTCGTCAGCGTGATGGGGCTAGCGATCGAGCGGCTCATCTCCCGCCCCTTGCCGGCCGAGTTGGGCGGCAACAACCCGTTCGCGCATGTGCTGATCATGGGCGGCGGTTCGATGGCGGCGCTGTATCTGCTCCGCCATATCCGCGCCGACCTGCAGGGACAACACCCGGGTCGCGGACTGCTTGGCCGTGCCGGCGACGTGGCAATGGGGCTGGCCATGCACGCTGGGTTGCGGGGGGCCGGGTCGGCGGCGTTGGGCGGTATGCGAGGTCTGCACGGCAAGGGCAAAACACCCTGGGAGCAGCTCGACGAGCATTCAGCCAGCAACCCTCAAGACGTGCTGGGCCAGCCTCAAGAAGGCTTCTCCCCAGTTCCCGCAGCCGCACCGAGCGACGGCGAAGACTCCGCACAGTCAGCCGCCGGCGCCGCGACGTCAGCGCCGACGGCGGCGTCCGCCGGCGCCCATCCCATCGTCGCTGCGGCCACGGCCGGCGGGGAGATCGACCAACTGATCGCCAAGGCGGGCACGGGGTTAGATCCGCGCCGCCGCCCCCGACGCGAACCGCGTGGCCGGGCCGCCGGCCAGGCGAACGCCGCCGGGCATGCAGTCCTCGACGCCAACGGGGCGGCCACCGCAGAGCCGGGCGCTGCCGGGGAGGTCGCGCCCATCAATACGGCTTCCTCTGCCGCGTCAGACGCAGGATGGGACAGCCCGCCACCGCTGTCGGCATATGCCGATCACACCTCCGCTGATGTGCCGCTTCCGCCGGCGCCCCCACCTGAGGATGCCGCCGGGCCGCCACCACCAGAAGACGAGCCCTCGGTCGCCCCGATCTCGGGCCACTAACGGAGCAACGCAAGGGGAGACGGTCAGTACGTCCGAGCGTTTACGATGACACGGGTGGAAGGGGGAGCGGTGAGCACAACGAAAGAGGCCGATCGGGGGCCCCGATGACCACGACCTCAGCCACCGAACAGCGCCGCGCCTTCGACGAGGCGATCAACCGCTTCAGCTCTGGCGACCCCGCGTCAGCACAGCAGGCGTTCACCGCGATCACCGACCAAAACCCGGCGATGACCGATGCGTGGCTGGGCCGGCTGGCCTGCGGCGATCACAGCCGCGACGCCCTGGCCGGGGCGTACCTCAACTCCCGGGCGCTCTACCGCGAAACCCGCCGCATTGGCCAACAAGATGGCGCGCTGCAGGCCGTGGTGTCCGCGCCGCTGTATCTGCAGCTGCAAGTGTGGTCACGAGGCACGATCGCTCTGGCCTTTGCCAGCGTACTGATTAGCGCGGGCGAGTTCGATGAAGCGATGACGGTTCTCAACGACCGCGACCTCGCCGACGATAGCCAAACGGCGTTGTGGCGCCAATTCCTCACCGCCACTGTGTATCACGCCACTCAGCGCTGGCCGGATCTATGTGCGGCCACCGAGGTGTGCCCACCCGCCAACGCCACCTATGTTCCCAACGATGTCCTGGCAGGCGCTCAAACACTACGCGCCATGGCGTTGGCCTCGCTGGGACAAGCACAGTCAGCATGGGACTTAATAGCCGAAGTTACGACGCAAAACGCCTACATTGCAGCGGATTTGGCGCTCACCAAAGGGTGGTGCCTGCGTGAACTAGGCGAATTCGAGGCGGCCAACGAGGCGTTCCGCAGCGCCACTATCGACGGCGTCGTGATCCCACCAGCCCGCGTGGCACTCGAGCAGCCCGATTTTCGGATCGTCACCACCGACGCCGACACCATCGCCACCAGAACCGACAAATGGGACCCACGAACTGAAACCAGCCGTGACGCCCGCGCGGCCGCCGCGTTAGCGAGCGAGCGCCAAGAAGTCCTCAACCGCGCCCAGACCCGCGTCGACGAACTGATCGGTCTCGAAGACGCTAAGGAACAAATAGCGGTGTGGCGCACCGAGATTCAGATCGACCAGCTGCTCGCCGAGCAGGGCGACGGCGGCACCACGAGCAACGAAAACCACATGGTCTTTCTCGGCCCCCCCGGCACCGCCAAGACCACGTTCGCCCGGGTGGTCGGTGAAGTGCTCTTCGGACTGGGCAAGATAGCCCGCCCCGACGTCAAAGAGGTGACCGAAGAAGACATCGTGATCGGCTACGTCTCACAGACCGCGGCCAAGATGAAAGAGGTATGCGAAGAAGCGCGCGGCGGCGTGCTTTTCATCGACGAAGCCTACCGGCTCGTCCCCAAAACCGAGGGCCACTCCTTCGGCGTTGACGCGATCAACACCCTGCTGAAGTACATGGAGGACTACCGCGACGAACTGGTGGTGATCGTCGCCGGATATCCCAAGGAGATGCAGGACTTCCTCAAAGCCAACAAGGGCCTGGCCGGACGATTCCATTTCACCCTCACGTTCAACAGCTACACCCCCGAGGAGATCGTGGCGATCGGGCGCCACCTGGCGGGCAAGGAACGCCTCGTCGTCGAGGACCCCGCCTGGGACATGCTGCGCGCGGAAGCAACACATCTGCGTTCCGTGCCCTACGAGAGCGGCACCATGCTCGACGTCGCCGGCAATGGCCGCTACGCCCGTAAAGTGGCGGTGGCCTGCCGGCGGGAACGGGCCCGCCGCCTGCACAGACTGGCGTCGAACCCCCAAGACCTCGACCAGCTCGTACGGGCAGACCCTTCTGCACTAAAGGTCAGCGTCGAGGATATGCAGCGCGCGCTCGCTGAATCCCGCCCGGCCACCGGATAGGCACCGTTAGCTCCAAGGGGCACGCGCACTCGCCGCTGCAGGAGGACGTTCTCGGTGAATTTTCTGCGAACGCGACAAGCGACTTATTCCGCTTCGAAGTAGCGGGCAGCAGTATCGCGAATTGCCCTCAGGCGCTTAGAGATCGGGCTGTGGTTGCGGTAACCCATGATGTCGGCGATTTCGGTGAGGTTGGTGGTCCCGCTGCGCAGGAGTACGACGACTTCCCGCTGTTGGGGATCGAGAAGAGCGAGAAAGTCGCTGAGAACGAGGCGGTCGACGATCTCGGTCTCCGGACCTTGGACGGGGATGGTGTCGGTGAGTTCGACGAACCGGACTTTAACCTTAGAGCGCTTGCGGTACAGCTTGCGTTCGAAGTCCTCACGGGCGTAAGTCCAGTGGTTGGAGAAGTCGTCTTCGACTCGGTGGCAACGCACAGTCTCGAGGATGGCGCGCAACCGCCCGGTGTTGTCCGCGGCTTCGACGGTATCGCGGATGAACTCCGCGGCGGCGTCCTCACCGGTCCAGATGTCGCCTCCCATACGCGGGTTCGCTGCGGTCGCCGTGCTCAGCACCGAACCGTCGTCGAGCGGGGCCAATTGTGGCTCGACGCCGTTGTCGACCTCGGGCCAGGTGCGCAACTCGGCTTCCATCACCTCGGTCACTGGCGGGATCCAGAAGTCGAGGTCGTGGGCCAGCAGACGGATGGGGTCATTGCCGGTGAACCCGACAAGAGGGGAGCCGGGCATGAGATGCCGCCACACCGTGGCGGCCCAGGCTTGGGACAACCGTCGCTCGAAGTCGGCGGGGAGATAGCGGTCCGGGCGCCAGACATCAGAGATAAACGGCCATTGACCTCCTCGGCAGAGCGGCAACCCAAACCGTTCCAAGGTTCGGCGTGGCAGGAGGTGAAACAGTGGGGCGTACTCAAAGTAACGAGTCCGAGTGCGAGGGACGAACACGACGTTGACGTCGCCTTGGTCGATGATCTTCAGCATTTCCGGTGGGCACTCGTCTTCGGTGAAGAACCGCCGGCGGTACTGGGCAGCTTCCCAAAGCATGTTCCATTTCGAGACGGCAAGTTGCTTAGTGAGCCTGGCGTCACTGTTGGCTGCTCGCATCGGGATGGTGACGTACTCGGGCCGCATCGGTGTATCCGGTCGGATCACGGCGCGGAACATGAACGCCGCCGACATGTTGCCCAGTCGCGGGTACCAGTCCGGGCCGGCCATCTCGTCGTCGGGATGAAGCAGCACGTCGTAGCGATCATCATCGTGATCGTGTGGGAGGTCGCTGCCGCCTGGGTCGGGCATAGTGCTTGAGGAGTCCGTCGTCGAAGTCGTCGTCATGTCTTGGTTACGACAGTTTCGCCTAGTTTCGTTCCCCGGTCCCCACAACGAGGGGGCGATATGTCGTCGAACCAAATCACCGTGCCGGTGAGGGCGGTGGTGTTCGGATCAGCCGGGCTTGATTACGCGGGTGTAGCCGACGAGGTCGCCGGCCCGAAGCTTGTGGCCCGTCGGCAGGATGTTGAGGTCGTCGGATCGATCCCACCGGCCAGCGGCGACCAGTGCGTTGGCGTAGTCGCGGATCGCCGATCGCAGGGCGGGGCGCGACCGCCGAATCGGCCACCTCACAGCGGGCGATCGATCGCGTCGGCCGGTCGGTCCGCGTCACCGCGATGTGGTCACAGTTCGAGCCCGTCGGCGCGGTCGCGTTCTTCGCCGCGTTCGCTGCTGCGCTGGGTGGCGTGGCGTAGCCGGTCGTAGGCGGCTTCGCGGGCGCGGGCTTGGGCGCTGTGCGCATGCCAGCTGGCGCGGCGATCTGCGCGCCTTTGGTCGTGGCGGTCGAGTAGTGCCCCGACAACTGGGGGGAGTAGGTCACGGTCGGTGCGTTCGGCTTCGGCGTGCATGGTGCGGGGCCGGTCATCGTTGGCCAGAATCATGCGGAAGAAGTGCGCGGCGGCGTATTTGTTGCCGCGGCGCAGGGTGTGGATTTCCGCGCCGGAGGCGACCCGGCTGTGTTCGTGGTCGGCTTCGCCGGTGATGGGTTGGTAGATGTAGGCGTGGTTTTCGTCTTTTCCTCGGGTCATGCCGACGTAGGCCATTGCGCGTGAGGCGTTGTCGCTGAGCACGGTGAAGCAGGCTCCCGGGGTGTTGGAGTTGCCGACGGTGATGCCTTGGGCGGCGTGCAAGGTGGTGGCGTAGCCCAAGGTGATGTGTTCGCGGAGGTAGTCGCCTTCGAAGATGGTCCGCGCACCGTCGGTGAGCCGTTCGGCGGCGATGCGACCGCGCTGGGCGTCGACGCCGACGACGTGCCAGCGGTTGCCGTTGCGGACTTGGTCGATCTGCTCGCCGGCCCGCTGGTCGGCGCCGGGTTCCACGGTCAGGCTGGCGTCGTTGTTGCGGCTGATGATGATGTCGCCGGCGCGCGCGTCTTGGTCGCGCGCGACGCGCACGGTGTCGGTGAAAACCTTGGCCTGCTCGGGGGCGACGTCACCGGCGTGTGCGGCGGCCGCGGTGAGCGCGCCGTGCAGCTTGCGGTTGATGGCGTCGGCGATTTCCCAGCGGTCGCAGATGATCGCGGCGTCTTTCCCGTCAGCGCGGGCTTGCAGGTAGGCGTTGGTGGCGTCATCGGCCATGGCGATCGGGTCACCGGAGTGCAGGCGCCCGTTGTTGCGATACCAGCCCACCGCTTTGCGTAGCCGGTTGCCGTGCGCGGAGCGCAGCGCCAGCGACATGTCACGTTCGGCGGGGTCGCGCATTCGCCACACTTCGCCGAGGCGCTGTGACCAGGGCAGCTCGTCGCACAGGTTCTCGAACATGCCGCCGCGCGCTTTGACCGGCGAGAGTTGGTAGGCGTCGCCGACGAGGACCATTTTGGCGCGCCCGACGACCGCGCACGCCAGCAGTTTCTTGAGCTCGGGGGTGCCGAGCATGGAGGCTTCGTCGACCACGATCACGCTGCGCCGGTCGATATCGAGCTGATTGTCTTCGATGAGTTTGAGCGCTTTGGCCACGGTTAGGCCGCGGTCCCCGGCGCCATCGCGCATCGCCTCGTCGACCGCTTTGCCGGTGGGCGCGAGCACGAGGACTTCTTTGTGGGCGCGGTGCGCGGCGCCGCGCAGCGCTTTGAGCGAGTGCGTTTTGCCGGCGCCGGCCGGCGCCTGCAGGGGCTGCACCAGGTAGGGGGAGTGCGCGATGTTGGCGATGGCGCGCGCTTGGTCAGGCGAGAGGTCACCGAGGTCGGCGGGGCGCACATCGAGGCGCGTGCGCGGGTCCTGGTCGTCGACCATGGCGAAGATGCGTTCCTCTTCGGCCATCACCACGTCCACCGTGTACAGCTCGTGTCCTTCGCGGTGGTGCACCTCGCGTGGCGCGCTGACCCGCACGGCGACGGTGTCGACGATCTTTTCGATGGTGGTGCGCGGATCTTCGGGCACGTCGACGGGCAGCAGCGCACCGACTAGTTCCACGAGGTCGGCGCGGGTGAACGCGCTCTTGTCGATCGCGCCCACCATGCGCGCCAGCCGTGTGCGGTCGGTCAGGGTGCGCGGAGCGGCGCGGCGCGCCCAGCGCGCTTCGGCGTGCGCGGCGCGGTCCATTTCGAGACCGCGCGTATCGGCGCGCCATTCGGCTTTGAGTTCGGCCCACGGCTGGGATTCGGGTTTGGCGGGGCGCGTGGCTTTTTGCGCGGTAGCGAGCTGTTGCGCGCTGGGCTCGCCGTCGATGACGACGAGGTTGTTGCGCGCCCATTCGCGCAGCCGCGTGGAGCGCCGCGACCACGCTTTGAGGCATTTCTTGGTGACGCCGGCGATGTCGGCCATGCCGGAGCGCTCGTCGACGTCGCGCCACTCAAAGCCGCGCTCGGCGTGCAGTTCGTGGCGCAGCACCGCTTGGTAGATGACGCCGGCGGCTTTGGCTTCGTGGTGCAGCGATTTGGAGTCGATCGACACCAGGACGCCGTCGCCGCGGGCTTGCCGGTTGGGCACGATGACGTGGGTGTGCATGTGCGGGTCCCCGCACCGCGACGTTTCGTGTTGGTAGGCGATCGCCACCAACCCTGGCAGGCACTGCAGGTCTTTTTTGCCGGTCACCGGGTTGTGCACCCGGGTGTAGCCGGCGTGAGTGTGCAGGTAGTCCATTGCGGCCTTGACCGCCCGCGAGTGCGCTTCGGCGATCACTTTCTCGTTGATCTCGCTGGTCAGGGCCCGCACCAGCGACACACTTTTGGGTGCGGCGAACGTCAGATCGAAACCGTGCACCGACTCTTTGGTGAAGGCACGCCCACTGGCGCCGTTGGGGGCGATTCCCTCGTCGAGCCAGGTGGTGGCCACATCCCCATCAGCAAACCCGCTCGCGAGCGCTGCGCCGGTGAGCCCGGTCAGCTCAGCAACCTTCACCGCGTCGCCGGCCACCACCCAGGTCGGCACCCGAGTGTCACCTTCGGAGTAGTACTCACCGAGCCCACCCCCGGCCGCTTGACGGTCCATCGCGGCCTGTTTGGCCTCGTTGGCCG